>CAZQSC010000079.1:0-11245 GCA_964595705.1 uncultured bacterium
GATTTCGCAATCTGAAATAGCGAGAAGGCGATGCTTGCTAATAAGCAAGCGAACACAAAAAGCAGATACCCGTGCGCTGACACATTAGCGATAGAGCCTCCAACATACTTCGATATGATCCCAAAGATCAAACTCACCGCTGCCACAATTAGAGCAATAATGTTTGCAGTTTTCATAGCGTAACACCTCCCGGTTAGTATCGACATTTCCCCACCTGTGGGGCCTTTATACAAAATAATAGACCAAAGTCGGGAAGTCAAGTATTTTTTTGTCAGTTTTCTTTTGTCAGTTTTCTCTGGAATATATTTCTTGTTTTCTATCGTCGGATGGTTGCCGGGCCCTGCAATGATGATTGTTGCTGTACATCAACCTCAATATCTCCCCTGGCTGGGTTATTTCGACAAGATTGACCGTGCCGATCTGTTCGTCCTGCTGGACACCGTTCAGTTCAAGAAGAACGAGTGGCAGAATCGGAACCGGATCAAGACAGCCCAGGGATGGCAGTGGCTTACCGTGCCTGTCGCCTACCGTTTTCCTCAGAGGATAAACCAGGTGAAGATAAATCCTCAATCAAACTGGGCCAGAAAACATCTGTTGGCCCTGAGGACCAATTATTCCAAGGCCCCTTACTTCTCTGACTATTTTGAGGTCTTTGAGGAGGTATTAACCGAAAATTGGCAGAACCTTGCAGCGCTCAATATTCGGCTGGTCAGAGAACTTACCGGACTTCTGGGAATATCCACCCCACTTCGGCTGGCCTCAGAGTTGGGCGGGTTTCCCGAAGGCCCTGATGAGAGGTTAATTGCCATCTGCCAGCACCTGGGCGCAGAGGTCTATTTGGCCGGCATTGGCGGAAGGGATTATATGAACCTGGAGAAGTTTGAGAAAGCGGGAATAGAAGTGGTCTTCCAGGAGTTCAAACATCCTGTTTACCCTCAGCTTTACGGAGATTTCTTGCCCAACCTCTCGGTGGTGGATCTGCTCTTCAACTGTGGGAAGCAAAGCCTCAGGATCCTCAGAGAAGCCCGAAAGGAAAGTGAGCTAAAGTGCGAAGTGAACTAAAGTGTAAAGTTAACTTCCCACTTCACCCTGAGGAGTGAAAGGAGGAGTGATGAATATTTTAGCCATAGGTGCGCATCCCGACGATATCGAATATGGCTGTGGTGGAACCCTTATCAGATATGCACAGAAACACTCGGTTTACCTTTATGTGGCAACCAGGGGAGGGGCAGGGGGAGGCCCCGAGGTCAGAGCGAGGGAGCAGGAGAAGGCAGCAGAGATTATGGGGGCCAGAGAGATATTTTGGGGCGGGTATCAGGATACAAAGGTTCCCCTCAACCAAAACCTCATTCACAACATTGAGCAGGTTATCAGAAGAGTAGCTCCAGACCTTATTTTTGTCCATTATCGCGACGATACGCACCAAGACCACCGAAACCTGTCGGATTGCACCCTGTCGGCCACCCGATACATACCTAATCTCCTTTTTTACGAGGTGCCCACCACCCAGAACTTCAGTCCTACGGTCTTCGTGGACATCGAATCGGTTCTGGAACAGAAGATGGCGCTTCTGAAGGCTCATGCCTCCCAAATTACCAAGACAAACATAAAGGACCTCACTATCCTGGAAGGTGCCCGGTCCAACGCCAATTTCCGGGGTATACAGGGAAGGGTGAGGTTCGCTGAGGCCTTCTACTCCCAGAGGCTATTTCTTCAGATCTAAATTGCGGTTTTGGGACCCCCGGATGTTCTCAGGAGTCTGCTATTCCAATGGGCATCCCTGTGGGGAAGCGAAGCGTGAGACGTGAAGGGTGAAACGTGAAGCGTGAGACGTGAAGAGCCAATATGGGAGTCGTTTTCACGCATTACGCCTCACGTTTCATGTATTACGTTTCACTATAAGCTGAGCAATCGCTAAGCTGTGGCAAAGATCATTTCTCCTGCTTCTTACATATAGTTGGCCATAGCCAATAACTAATAACTATCAACTAATAACTAATGCCCAATGACTCCCACAATCCCTCATTCCCGGCCTACCATAGGCGAAAAAGATACTGAACTTCTCTCACAGGTGCTGTTGAGCGGACACATTGCTCAAGGAGAGAGGGTAGCGGAGTTCGAGAAACAGATGGCTCGGTTTCTGGGGGTGAAGGGTTGTGTGGCCACAAGCTCTGGTACAGCTGCACTGCATCTTTCTCTGATTGCCCTGGGTGTGGGAGAAGGTGACCAGGTGCTGTTTCCCACCTATGTCTGTGCTGCCCTTCTGAACGCCGTTAATTATGTAGGGGCAACACCGGTTCTGGTGGACATTGATCCTCGGAGCTTTAACCTTGATGTCCGTGATCTGAAGGCCAAGCTCACCCCCAAAAGCAAGGCGGTCATCCTTCCCCATATGTTCGGGCTTCCAGCCGACATAGAGGAGATCATAGCCCTGGGAACACCAGTGATAGAAGATTGTGCCCAGGCTGTAGGGGCTACCTTCCGAGCAAGGCCTGTCGGCAGCTTCGGCACTCTCTCGGTCTTCTCCTTCTATGCTACCAAGGTTATGACTACCGGGGAGGGAGGTATGGTGGCCTCCCAATCCGAGGAGCTTCTGGAGAAGGTGCGGGACCTCAGAGAATACGACGAAAAGAACCACTACCGGCTGAGGTTCAATTATAAGATGACCGATCTGCAGGCTGCACTGGGGTTGAGCCAGTTGGCAAGGCTTGCCGATTTTATCCGGCGCAGGAGGAAGATAGCGAGCTTCTACTCTGCCAGCTTTAAAGCACTTCCGGTTGGACTTCCCCAGGAGAGTGAGGATCGAAAGCACATCTTCTTTCGATATATCGTTAAAACAAAAAGACCACTTACGGCGAGTTTAGAAGCTTTTGAGAAGAGAGGCATCTGCTGTCGGAGGCCCGTTTACAAACCCCTTCACCGCCTTTTGGGGCTTGGAGGTTTTCCCTGTGCCGAAGAGGTGGCAGACAGCGCCCTATCCCTTCCTATCTATCCGAGTCTTAAGGAGGAGGAGATAGAAAAGATAATAGAAGCTGTGCAGGAGATTTTAGGGTGAAAAGGCAGAGTGTGGGATTGGTTAATTGGTGAGTGGGGGATGAATGACTGATGACGAACGAGCAATGACTGCTTTAACAGGGTCGTCATAAATTTTGAGGATTCTTGTCTATGAGAAGCTTTAAAACAATTAGTTATGTTCTGTTAGTAGTAGGTGCCGGGTTTCTCTTCCACCCTGCCATAAAGGGGTGGTTCTTTCAGATAGGCTACCGATGGTGCTACCTTCTGCTCTTCTCCTTTCTCGTCTGTTTTCTGGCAACCCCTTTGGCACGAGGGATGGCAAAAAGGCTTAAGGTCCTGGACTATCCTGACCCCAGAAAGGTCCATCTGGTTCCTACCCCTCTGTTAGGCGGCGTAGCGGTGGCCGGTAGCTTTGCTCTCACTGTCCTTTACAATTTTAATTTCTCCCTGGGACTGAAGGGAGTGGTACTGGGGGCCGGGATCGTTTTCTTCGCAGGGGTGATAGACGACATCTTTGGCCTCCCTGCAAGCGTTAAACTTCTCATTCAGATTGGGGCCACTTATGTGCTGATCAGATTTGGGGTGGCGTTCAGCTTTTTCCCCACGACTATCTTAGGGGGCATTGCCAACAATCTCTTAACCTTCCTTTGGATAGTAGGAATCACCAATGCGGTGAACTTCTTTGATGGGATGGATGGGTTGGCTACTGGAGTGGGGATTATTGCCTCTTTCTTTTTCAGCTTGGTGGCCATCCAGACCCATCAACACTATATGATGTATCTCTCTGTTGCGCTGTTAGGAAGTTGCCTGGGGTTTCTTCCTTACAATTTTAAGCCCAGAGGGCCTGCCTCTATATTCTTAGGCGATGCAGGGAGTACCTTCATAGGTTTCTCCCTGGCGGGGTTGGCCATTCTGGGAGAGTGGGCGGTGAACAACCCGGTGAAGGCTCTCAGCACGCCCCTTTTGATCCTTGGAGTGCTGGTCTTCGATATGATCTACATTACAGTGGCCAGAGTCGCATCAGGAAGGGTTAGAAACTTCTGGGAATGGATTGATTATGTAGGAAAGGATCACCTCCACCATCGGCTGGAGACCCTGGGATTGAGCAAGAAGCAGAGCGTTCTTTTCATCTATTTTCTGATGGCTATTTTGGGACTGGGTGCCCTGGTCTTGAAACGTGGAGGAACGATAGAAGCCCTGTTGGTCCTTTCCCAGTCCGCTATGGTGCTCCTTATGGTGGCTGTCCTGATGATAAAAGGGATGGCTAATTCTTCCCTGATTCGATGAGCAGTGTCCAATTCCCTGGTAGAGTGACTGCGAAGAAGGCCAAAGAGCCCAAAGTTATGGGAAGCAACAGGGGATGAGAAGCAATAGTCGGAGACATAAACCAACTGAACAGATATCCTTTTCTCGCCCCTCTGGTCTGCCTGCTTTCACCGCTCCAAGATGCTGTTATGCAGGCGTAAGATGCTTCGGAGTTAGTCGTTCATCTTGTTAAATAAAGATTTAACAAGGCTCACGCCATAATAAACCACCGAAGCGGTAACTCCGCTCGGAGCTTATGACTTTAGCCCAACAGGCAAGGGAGATCTTGGCTGTTGGGCTCTGGGAATAAGCCTCTTAGTGGGCAGTAGATGGACGAAAAAAACCGCTTTAGAGTCTTTCCCACCGATCTCATCCTCCCTGGCAAGTGAGTCCAGGAGCCTACTTCTACCCACTGTATACCTTCCCATAGATTCTATTGAAATCCTCGATCTCGAACTGACGAGCTTTTGACCTATTGCTCCCCCGGGTGATAAAAACTACCACAGTTGTGGAACGTAGGGATAAGGCTGGATTCCTTCCCTGTCGTTATGTAAACAGCTATGGAAAGTCCCCTACTTACTTGACATCAACTCCCTGGTTGTTTATATTGTCAATTACGATTGGTCTAAGGATTGATTGACTCGTAAGAAGTCGCGTTTCCCCTCCCCTGTGGAGAGGGAGTATTTTGGACTTTTTACCAATCAATCATGATCCTCTCGGAAAAAGTCCAGAGTATCCCCTCTCCCTTGAGGGAGAGGGAAAGGGTGAGGGTGAAAGTCTTGATATTTCAAAGACTTTTCCACCCCCTCCCCCAGGGGAGGGGATAATGCAACTTTTTACGAACGGGTCAGTCATCGATCACTTTCAATCGTGTATCTCAAGCCCACTGACTGGAGGCCTGGTTGAATAACAGGAGGCGAAGGAATGCCCAAGACTCTTAATCTGCTGGCTTTTGATCTGGGGGCTGAGAGCGGGCGGGCTCTGTTGGGGCGGTTTTCTGGCAGTAGGCTTTCCTTAGAAGATGTGCACCGCTTTCCAAACGGGCCGGTTCATCTGCCTGATGGTCTACACTGGGATGTCCTGGTCTTTTTCCAGGAACTGAAGTACGATCTTGCCTTAGCTGCCCAAAGATCCGGTGGCGATTTGGCCAGCGCTGGAGTGGACACCTGGGGAGTGGATTACGGACTGATCGGCCGCCAGGGGGAGCTCTTAGGCGTGCCCTTTCACTACCGGGACAGGCAGACTGAGGGTATGATCGAGTTGGCCTGCGCTCGGGTGCCGAAGGAGGAGATATTCGCCATCACCGGAGGTCAATTCCAGCGTTTTAACACTCTCTACCAGCTTTTGGCAATGAAACAGCGCCGGTCTGCCTCCTTAGAGTCTGCCGAGACCTTGCTGTTTACACCCAATCTGCTGGACTATTTCTTCACCGGCCAGAAGCTGACTGAGTTCACCATTGCGTCCACCAGCCAGATGTTGGATATCGAGAAACGGAGCTGGTCGGGCCGTCTTTTGAAAGCATTTGACCTGCCCGAGGGGATTCTTACCGATATTGTGCCGGCGGGCACTGTGGTGGGACCACTACGGATGCCAATAGCGCGGGAAGTTGGGCTGAAGGGGACGCAGTGGGTCACCCCAGCAGCCCATGACACGGGTTCTGCAGTGGCCGCCGTTCCAGCTCAAAGAGACGATGTGGCCTTCATTAGCTCCGGAACCTGGTCGCTGGTGGGAATCCAGACACCAGTGCCCATTGTGACTCCAGAGGTTATGAGGTACAACTTCACCAACGAGGGATGTGTGGGCAACAGCTTTCGTCTGCTTAGAAATGTGTCCGGGCTTTGGCTGATTCAACAGTGCCGAAGGTCCTGGGAGCAAGAGGGAAAGAGTATGAGCTATGAACAGATAAGCCGGATGGCGGCAGAGGCTGCCCCTTTGGTTTCCCTGGTGGATCCGGATGCTGAGTGCTTCCTCAATCCGGCGGATATGCCTGAAGCGATTCGCCAGCAGTGCAAGCTGGTGGGTGAGCCTGTCCCGACCGACCCGGCAGCGGTGATTCGCTGTGCCCTGGACAGCTTGGCCCTTAAATACCGGTGGATCATCGAGCGTCTGGAGCAGATCTCAGGCCGCCGGCTGAGTGCCATCCATGCTGTGGGAGGTGGTATAAAAAATCACCTGCTCTGTCAGTTAACGGCCGACGCTACCGGACGCCCGGTAATTGCTGGACCTGTAGAAGCCTCGGCTATTGGCAATCTGCTGGTGCAGGCGATGGCCCTGGGAGAACTCTCCTCACCCGCAGAAATCCGTCAGGTGGTCAAGAACTCGTTTCCCACCGTAACCTATGAACCCCAGGAGACCCCGATGTGGGACGAGGCATACGGTAGGTATTTGGAGATCCTAGAGAAGGGCAGATGAGGAGATCATGAGTCGCTCTAATGGCTGATTTTCATTACAAAAACCAGCTCCCTTTTTCTCAGTTTAGGGCAAAGCCTCGTTGGACGAAAAGATAACCTATGGATTTTAAAATTAAGCTGCTTGGGATTTCATCTCTTATATTGGGCTTCTTCGTCACTTTCTCAACAGTTCACTCGTTAGAATTTGGTGGCAAAGGAAGTGGTCTGGGGCAGTTCGGAAGTACCATCTATCTGGCCTTTGGAAGGGCCGACACCATCTATGTCTCCGATCCTGCCAATTCTCGCATCCAGATATTCACCCCCCAGGGGAAATTTCTCCGCTCAATCTCCCCCTCCCGGAAGGGCGAGTTTCAATTCAATCGGACAGGAGAGCTGGCGGTAGGGCCTGACGGCAGCCTCTGGGTGGCTGACTGGAAGACAGAGCCGCTGCCTGGGGCGGAAGACCCCAGCTCTGATCAACAGCCCCCAATCCACTTCCTTACCCCCTGTGTCCACCACTTTGACCCCACAGGAAGATATTTGGGGTCGGTTATTATCGACTCTGGTGCCAGTTTAAGGGAGAGGAACCTCCTTCCTGCCTTAGACAAAAAAGGGAAGGTGGTTTTCCTTATTCGCTCCCTTGACTTTGACCGCCCCCTCCACCTTGCCTCAGGCCGAGACGGCAGTCTCTATGTCTTAGACGAAAAGAAAAATACAGTCTATTGTTACAGTCCTTCTGGCAAACTTAAGTTGCGGTTCGGAGGCTTTGGCCAACTTGACCACCCCCAGGCAGTAGACTGCGACTGGCAAGGAAATATCTACATAGCGGACAGCGGTAACCACCGCATAGTTAAATTCGACCCCTCCGGGAAGCTCCTCTTCTCTGTTGGTCGAAAAGGCCTTGGGGACCTTCAGTTTATCTCTCCCTATCTGCTCAGAGTGACCCGGGATGCTAAACTCCTGGTTGCCGATCGCTCCCGGTTCAAAAAGGGTTTCAGATCTTATCTGCCTGAAAGAGGCGAGAGCTCACCGGAGGCGGAGTCTCTGGAGGAACAGAAGGGAAGGGAGTATCTGATATGGCTCAGACGCATACAGGCCGTTCGGCTTAACGGCGGATTTATCAAGAAGATTCTGCTCCGTTTCACTGATCGAGAAAAAAGAGTTAAACTGGTTGCTATTGATAGAAAGGGCACCCTGTTCCTGTTCGATCCAGAGACTCACCGGATCAAGACCGAGAGCTTTTCCCTGGCTCCGATTCAGAAGAGGTTCCTACAAAAAAGCTATCGAATAAAGGTGGAGAAAGGCATTCGGGATTTTAATGTGGACAGCGGTTGGGAGAGAAGGGTGAGCGACCTGGAGTATAATTATTTAGCTGATCTTGAACTGATAACCCTAAGCCAGTCGCTACTGGTCCAGTATGATTTCACCGAGAAGCTCAGGACCTGGGCAGAGGGCACTACCTTCTACCTTCACGCCTACCGTTCTACCCGTTATCCTCAGGAGAAGCCTCCCCCCGGTGGGTGGGTCTATGACCGGCTCCTCTTCGACGATTTTCTCGATGGGGCGATTAGATTCGGCCTGGAGGTTATCCTTGACCAGAATCCCTATGAATACAGAGAGTTACATCTTTTCCTCTCCTTGGGGAGCAGGGTCTATGATTTCCGTTATGATATGCTCAGCCGAGAGAATCGGATGCACGGGACCTGGTATCTCTGGCAACGCAGGGTTGGAGCCGGTATCGACTGGGACATAAGGCGGGACCTTAACATCTACTTTGCCATCTTCTTGAAAAATCCAGGGGATGTTATGAACTACCGCTATCGTCATTGGAGTGAGGAGGGAAAGTTGCGCTCCCAAGGGTGGTTTAAAGGCAGGACAACAATAGCTTACGGAGGGATAAATATAGTGTTCTGATCCTAAGACTCGGAGAGTTGAACCCAGAGGAACACCGAAAGAGGGTCTTGGCATTGCTAACAGTGGCCGAGCCCTTCAGGTCTCCATAAGAATGGGGGTCTTTATCTTGACCCCACGGGCCCACGCCTGTGGAAAGGGCGCTTCTTTTGGTTACTTTTCTTCTAACAGAAAAGTAACAGCTGAGCTTTTGAAACCTGAGATCGGTGAATCTTCTCGGTGAGATTTGACTTTTTACGAAAGAAACATGATCCGTTCGTAAAAAGTCGCATTTTCCCCTCCCCTGGGGGAGGGGAAAAAGGGAGGGGGAAGAAAAGTACTTGAAATATCGACACTTTCACCCTCACCCTTACCCTCTCCCTCAAGGGAGAGGGAATACTCTGGATTTTTTACGAGTCAATCAAACATAGTTGGAATCAGAAGGGTTATCTTGCGATTTTAGGTCGGTTCAGTTTTTTTTGGAACCTGGGATGACCTCTATTCACCGGTTCTCTTAACTGAAGGGAGGATGAGATGCAGAGAATCTTAAGGTGCGTTTTAATCTGGGGGCTGCTGGCGCTCCCATCAGTTTCTCAGGCAGTAGAAAGGCTTCAGTTTGAAAGAGAGTTTGGAGGCAAGGGAGAGGCCTTGGGGCAATTCGGCCAGGAGATCTATCTGGCCTTCGATCAGAAGGGGACAATTTATATCTCTGACAGTGACAATCGACGGGTACAAAGGCTGGGCCCCCACCCCCTGGAGATTAAGGGGGGTGAGGGTTTTCTCTTCAACCACCCCCGGCATATTGCAGTAGACCAGCGGGGCAGGATTTACATCACCGATTGGCGTGGGGTTCACATTCCTGAAACCGAAAATCCCAAGCTCTATAAATTTATGCCCTGTATCTATATTTTTGGTGCTGAAGGCCAATTTCTTAAAACCATTGACATAGGTGGCACAAAGGCTAAACCCCAGACCCTGGTGCTGGCTACTGCTATCGTCGACCAAGAGGGCAGGTATGCGCTGGCTGTCAAACCAAAGGGATGGAACCGTGCCTTGCCTCTCACCGTTTCCCCCCAGGGCGAGATATTTGTCTTAGACTCCCTCTACCACCGCATTCTTAAATTCAATCTCCAGGGAGAGAAGCTGCTTGAGTTCGCCTCCTATGGCAGCGGCCCCGGGCAGCTCGACAGCCCTGAAGATATCTGCACGGACAGAGAGGGATATGTCTATGTTGCAGACACTGGGAACCATCGGATTGTAAAATTCGATCCTAATGGGAAGTTTCTGCTCTCTTTCGGCAGAAAAGGCTTGGGAGACGGAGAATTCATTGAGCCATTTGCTGTGGTGACCACCCCGTCCGGCCGGGTTTTGGTAGCTGACCGGGCGGAATTTGAAAGAAGGTTCGAAGACCACCCCTTCACCGGAAAGAAGGGCAGAGCGACCCCTCGGTGGTTGGAAGAAGATCTTTTGCCCCAAGAAGAGCGGGAGCCTGAGCAACAAGGGGAAGAGCCCGAAGAGGCTGGACCTCCCCCGAAATACCTTAAGCTGCTCCGAAAGGTGCAGATCTTCTCCCCCGCAGGTCGTCTGTTAGAGAAGGTGGTCTTCAAAATCGACAAGACCCACCCGGAGCTGCACGACCTGGACCTTCTGGCCTTAGACCCCTTTGGACGGGTCTATCTCCGGGACCAGGACCGCTATGTGATCAGAAGATATGCGATAGTGAGCTATCTTCTGCCTCGTTGGTCTGATGTGGATAAGGCCTACGCCGCCCGAGCTGCCACTGATAGGCTCCGCTTCCAAGAGGACCTGGGTGATTTGGACACCATAGCCGATGAACAGGAAAGCCGAAAACATTTCACCGCAAAACAGGCCTTTTCTCTCAGCTACGATCTCTCGGAGAGGTCGAGGCTACTGCTGAAAGTCCTCAACTCCTATGCTCGTCGTAAAGACCGGCTCTGGGATTTTGACAACCCGGCTAACAACTATGACATGGTGGAAAAGGGAACAGACAGCTCAGTAGGGATGAAATTCCAGTATGTTGTTGACCCTAATCTTTACAGCTATCGCCAGATGAGTATCTCGGTACAGGGCCTTGCTGGCTACACCGACTACCGGGGAAGGGCAACCGAAGAGCAATTAAGTCTCCGGCACACCCAACGGAACGGCGATGCCAGGGCACTCCACTTGGTCACAGAATATGACCTGAGCCCGGACGCAACCTTTCGCTTCACCTACCGCTATATCCAGCCCGACCAGACTACCAGAAATTTCAAGACCTATCTCTACGACCCCCAGGGACACCTCTACTATGCCGAACGCCACTGGAACAGAAGAGAATTGTTTGTGGGGGAGCTGATGGTCAAGTTCTGATGTCGAGGGCAGAAGCCCTCTCCCACAAGAGAACCTTGGAGGTCTTTTCCTGTGGGAGAGCCCTTCCGGGCCCGATATTCTTTGAAGTCAGGAAGAGTACATTGTTGAGCTCAAAAACTGGAATTTCGAAGGTGGTATAGAATTGGTCACTGGTGACTGATTTACCAATCATGATCCGTTTGTAAAAAGTTGCATTTCCCCTCCCCACAGGGGAGGGGGACACCCTCACCCTTTCCCTCTCCCTCAAGGGAGAGGGAATACTCTGGACTTTTTAC
>CAZQSC010000080.1:0-10984 GCA_964595705.1 uncultured bacterium
GGCATCATAAGGGACAGAGGGCATAACCACCTTTATGCCGGGTATGTGGATAAACCAGGATTCCAGGCTCTGAGAGTGATGTGCCCCTAAGGTCCTGCCTGCCCCTCCCTGGGTGCGAATCACCAGAGGAACCTTGGTCTTCCCGCCAAACATATACCTTATCTTGGCCACCTGGTTGTTCAACTGATCCATACAGAGGCCCATAAAGTCCACATACATTATCTCAGTTACCGGGCGCATTCCGGTGATGGCAGCACCCAGACCTGCACCTACAATCGCCGCCTCTGAGATGGCTGTATCTCTCACCCGCTCCTCGCCAAACCGTTCGTATAGTCCACGGGTAACTCCATAGGCTCCACCGTAGATGGCCACGTCTTCGCCCATGATAAAGACTGTGGGGTCGCGTTCCATCTCCTCGGCCAGGGCCTCGTTTAACGCCTGTCTGTAAGTTATCTCACGCATATACATCCTCACAAAGTTCTTCCGGCTGCGGCCAGGGACTGTCGATGGCAAACTGAACCGCCTGTTCAATCTCGGCTTCAACCTCTTTTTCCAAGGTTTCCACTTCAGTTTGACTGAGAATACCCTCTTTGACACATCTTTGGGAAAATGTCTTGATCGGGTCCCGATCACGCCACTGCTGCTCTTCCTCCTTAGTCCGATACTTCCGGGGGTCGCTGCGGGAGTGACCATAGTAGCGATAGGTGTTGCAGATAAGGAGGCTGGGCCCTTTGTCCCCTCGGGCATAGTCGACCCAACGGGAAGTGGCCTCCTTTACCGCCAAAACGTCCATTCCATCCACTGCCTGGCTGGGCATATCGTAAGCCAAGGCCCTTTTGGTCAGGTCCTGCACGGCACAGGCCCTTTTCACCGAGACCGACATCCCGTAGAGGTTGTTCTCACAGATATAGACTACCGGAAGCTTCCACACAGCGGCCATATTGAGGCACTCGTGGAAGATACCCAAGTTGAGTGCCCCGTCACCGAAGAAGCAGAGCACCACCTGGTCGGTCTTCCTCATCTTCACCGACAGAGCTGCACCGGTGGCAATGCCCATACCTCCTCCCACTATGCCGTTGGCACCCAGATTACCAGTGGAGACATCGGCCAGGTGAAGCGATCCCCCCTTGCCTCTGCAAACCCCCGTTGCCTTGCCCAGGATTTCAGCCATAAGCTCCGGAAGCTTTCCTCCCTTAGCGATACAGTGCCCGTGTCCCCGGTGAGTGCTGACGATGTAATCGTCAGGCCTGATGGCAGCAACCGCCCCCACTGCTACCGCCTCTTCGCCAGCGTAAAGATGCGATCCTACCTGGGCGATGTTCTGGGACAAAAGCTCCATAATCTTGTCCTCAAATTGCCGTATCTCCATTATCTTCTTAAGATAATAGAAAGCCTCATCGTGGCTAACATCAATCATAACCCCTCCTTAGGTAACTTGCCTTCTAACAGCGATCTCCTATAGCGTTCAGCTTCCAAACCAGTTATTTGTCTCACCTGCTCCGGAGTGAAAAATTGCATCTTCCCCAGGATCTTAGCAGCCAGCATCGACTTACAGGCATCCTCGATAAGCAGTGTCCGATAGTAGGCCTCCTTGAGGTTAGCACCCACGGTTAAAAGTCCATGGTTGGCCAGCAACACCCCATTGTACCCCTTCACCACCTGTTTCACTGCTTCGGCCAGCTCTTTGCTCCCTGGGACTATATACTCCACCACTGGCACCTCAGGCCCGACAAGGGCTGCGAAGTCAGGGGTAAAGGCCTTCAGGGTCTCCCCTGAGATAGCCACTGCATTGGCCAATGGAGGGTGGGTGTGAATAACCGCTCTCACATCTTCTCTGGCCAAGTAACAACCCAGGTGCATCTGGATCTCACAGGTGGGCTTCAGATTTCCTTCCACCACCTTGCCGGTGTCCAGTCTCACCCCAATGTAATCGGTCTGGTCGGCCTCTTCAAAGGCTATGCCACTGGCCTTCATATAGACCACCTCTGCTTCCCGAGCACTGATATTGCCTCCGGGGCCAACTATTAACCCCCTCTGGGCGATCTTCTTCCCGTACTCAACCAGTTGTGCCTTTATTGTCTCAGTTTTGTCCATCTTCAGCCCCTTTACTGTACCAGGCGAACTTGAAATCTGGGAAATGAGCAGAGCTTACTGTGCCAACGAGCAGCCCGACCAGGCAGTGAAATGTGAAGAGGTCGCTGTCTAATTACATTTCACGCATTACGTTTCAGGCCAAGCCAGGCGATCAGCCAAGGTGCGGCAGCAATAGTTTCTCTCAGTTTTCACGTACCATTAGTATAAATTAATCTTTCACATACTTTCTCCAATACTCTACACTCTCTGTCAATTCCCCCAGCACCTGTTCCTCCGAGGCGGCCAGGGGGTGAAATATCTCCAGCATCAGATAGTTCTGCTGTGAGCCAGAGGCCTCTATGGCCTCCAGTACCTTTTCTGCCTCGATTATCCCCTGCTGGTTGTATCTGGTGGTGAACGGCCAGTGACAACTGGCCTGGGCGGTGGTCTGTTGAAGGTGAATTACTGGAGAAACCGAGGCGAAGCGCTTAAGCCAGGTGTAAGGGTCTCTGTCCTGCTTCTGATGGGGATAATTCTGACAGCAACTGTGGCCGACATCAACGGTCAAGTATACTGGTACACCGCCAGGTTTATCGTTGACCCGCCGGTAGAGCTTCTCAGCCTGTTCTATGGTGAACGGCACCTCACTGGGGACATACATCTGTTCCCAGAGGATGAAATCCTGTCCCTGCTGTGCGGCCATAACAGAGAGGGCCTGGAGGCTTTTTATTAAGCTGTCAATACGAGACTTGTACCTACCTGGATCCGAGCAATCCCTGAAAGAGATGGCGTCGAAGTGGCCGCCGATTCCCCGGGCGCCCATCTTTGTCGCCAGCCTCATCGCCCCTTCACACCACCTGAACCCCTGCTGTTTGACCTCATCGTCGGGATGGCTCAATAGATTCAGACAATGGGGCATTAGCCCAGTGTAGTAGTCAAATATCCGAATCCCATATTCCTCTGCCTTCTGCCTGATCTCTGTTGCCAAACGAGTTCTGATCGGTTCGGGGACAAAGATAGGGTCCAGCAGATCAGAGCAAAACTCGACCCATCTTAACCCGAGTCGGTTCTTCACAATCTCCAGCCATTCCTCAGGTTGCGGCCATCTCTTACGGGCAAAGGCCAGATTAACACCCAACTTTAAATTTGCCATTGATTGTCCCTGGATTCGGCAATAAAGCCCAACGAACGATTCCCTGCGATATTCTACTTGCCTTTAGTTTTAACAATGCCAGGGTTAAATCCACCGACCGTGTTTAGGCCTGCTTGTTTGTCAGACTTATGCTTTGGAAGCAACTTCCGAAGGAGATCGAGGGCAGAAGCCCTCTCCCACAGAAGGCCCACTTAAAGCTCTTCCCTTTGGGAGAACCCTTCTGGGTTCGATATTCCTCAGGCCAGGTTAAGAGGTTTCAACTCCATCTCCCTTTTAGCGCATCTCCTGGCCGCCGGTGACATTGATCGCCTGGCCGGTCATATAGCTGGCCTCCTCGCTGGCCAGGAAGACCACCACATTGGTCACATCCTCATAAGTACAACCCCTTCCCAGGGGCACCTGTTGTTCGTACTTTTTCCTCACCTCTTCCTTGGATATTCCCCATTTCCGGGCATATTGGTCGTATAGGCTGTTAACCCAGAGGGGAGAATCCAAGAGGTTGCCCGGGCAGACTGCGTTGACTCTTATCCCGTAGGGTGCTAAATCTAAGGCTATACTCTGGGTCAGTCCAATCCCGCCGAACTTCGAGGCTGCATAGGCCGAGTTCTTGTAGCTTCCTTTCTTGCCCGATTTGGAGTTGATCTGAATAATCACCCCGCTTCTCTGTTTCTTCATCACCTTGGCCACTTCCCTGGCGCAGAGAAAGTAGCCCGTGAGGTTAACATCAATAACCTTTCTCCACTGTTCTTCTGGAAACTCGGTGATTTCGTGGGCAATGAGGATGCCTGCATTGCTCACCAGGATATCTATCTTGCCAAACTCTTCCACCGTCCTCCGCACCATCTCTGCTACCTGTTGGCTGTTGGTGACATCCACACATAAAGGCAAGACCTTCTGCTGGTATTTCTCTGCAATCTGTCCTGCCGCAGTCTGGGCGGCCTCCAGATTTAGGTCGGCAATCACCACCGCTGCCCCTTCCCCGGCTAAGCGTCTGGCAATAGCCTCGCCGATCCCCTGCCCGGCACCTGTAACTATCGCCACCTTGCCCTTAAGCCTCATCTGTTATCACCACCTTCAGGCCAATCCCACTTTTTGCCGTCTCGATGGCCTCCACAATCCGGTCCAGGGGGAACCGGTGCGTAACAATGTCTTTTGCCTCTACCTTTCCAGAGGAGATCAGCTCCAGGGCCCTGAGATACTGCTCCCGATAAGAAGCGAAGGCACCGAAAACAGATATCTCTTTGTAATGAATGATGTTGCTGTCAAGTTCAATTACTGAATTCTGCTTAGGAAGGCCGGCGAAGAAGCTCACCCTGCCCTTCTTGGCGGCAATCTGTAGAGCCTGCTGTTGCGCCTTGCCCGAAGAGCAGGCTACGATTGCCACATCTGCACCTTCTCCCTGGGTCAGATCCAGTACCCTCTCTACCGGGTTCTCTGTTTCGGCATCCACTATATAGTCTATTGAGGAACAGTCCCTGGCCAACTCGAGTCTCTGAGGGGAGAGATCGATGAGAATTATCCGGGATGCCCCACCTGCCCTGGCCAGCTCCGCATGCATCCGGCCGATGGGTCCGGCACCGAATACAGCCACCGTTTCTCCAGGTTCTATCTTCAGATAATCCTGTCCGTTTATGCAGCAGGAAAGCGGTTCTACTATCGATGCCTCCTCAAATGAAATCCCCGGGGGGAGTTTCAGTACATTTCCCTGCCCGACAGCTTCCCGGGGAACGGCAATATACTCAGCAAATCCTCCAGGATAAAAATAGCCCAGGGCCTTCCCGCTCGGACATAGATTCACATACCCCTTCTGGCAGTACTTGCACCTACCACAGCCTACAGAGGTCACTAAGGTCACTGGCTCACCCCTCTGGTAGTCAGTCACCCCCTCTCCCACCTCTGCAATAATGCCAGCGATCTCATGCCCGATAATGTGCGGAGGGACGACATTTTTCTGTCCATGGTAATAGATCCTTATGTCTGTTCCACATACAGCACAAGCCTTAACCTTCACTAACACTTCTCCGGGCCCACACTCTGGCCTGGGCACCTGCTTGACAGACATCCTCTCTGGCCCTTCAAACACCGCCGCTTTCATAAGCCGATTCGTCTGGTCCATATCTCCTCCTTCCCATCATCTTGCTATATTATAGCAGAATAGAGCAAGATTGTCAAGTGTTTATCCCTGGGGGTGTAAAATTACCTTGACTTCTGTTGCGAAATTTTAAATATTTAAGAGCCTACTTAATGCCCACTCCGGCAGTTCCTCCGCCGCAGGTTCTACCGGCTAATAATGAATCCAAATTCGGAAAAACACTGGATGAACCCTGAAACAAAGAATGAGAATTGGTTACTAATAACTGGTGACTGGTTTAACAATCATGAATAGCCAGTAACCAAAAAATATTCAGCGTCTTTCGGTGTTTTTCAGTGTTCAATTTTCCCCCCAGCCAAGATGAAGGGGAGCACCCAAGGGGGATGGAGATGTCTTTGTTGAGTATAAACCGCAGCTACCGGCATATGAAGAGATATCGGCAAGTTATCTCAGTGCTTGTCAAGTACGGCTTCAGTGAGATTCTGGCCCGGACAAATTTCTGGGCCCGTTTCCCTATAAGCAAAAAGCTTCTGCGAGGCAAGCCCACAGAAGGCTCTTATGCGGTGAGGATTCGGATGGCCTTAGAGGAGCTGGGGCCAACCTTCATCAAGTTAGGACAAATCCTCAGTATGCGCTCTTTCCTCATTCCCCCCGAACTTGCCCAGGAGCTGGCAAGGCTGCAGGATGAAGTGCCGCCAGTGCCTTTTGCCCAGATCAAACCCTTCGTAGAAAAGGAACTGGGCAGAGAGCTGGGCAACTGTTTCCAGAGCTTCCAGGAAGAGCCCATAGCAGCCGCCTCCATTGCCCAGGCCCATCCGGCGGTAACTGGAGACGGCCAGGAGGTGATCGTTAAGGTCCAACGCCCCACTGCCCGCCAGATAATCGCCACGGACATGGAAATCCTGATGGAGTTCGCCCAACTGCTGGAGAAGTATGTGCCCGAAATAGAGCAATACGACCCGGTGGGCATAGTCCAGGACCTGGCCAAGACCACCAAAAGGGAGACAGATTTCTTAAACGAAGCCAGGAATATAGAGCTGTTCGCCCGGAATTTCCGGGAGGTGGAAACAGTCTATGTGCCCAAGGTCTTCCGGGATTTGACCACCTCCCGAGTTTTAACCTTAGAGAGAATAAAGGGGGTCAAGCCCTATCGGCCGGAGGTTCTCAGAGAAGCGGGGTTGGATCCCAAGGTGGTGGCCCGGAATGGAGGCAGGGCACTGCTTAAACAGATATTTGAAGACGGTCTCTTCCACGCCGACCCCCATCCCGGCAATCTGTTTATCCTGCCAGGCAATATTATCGCCCCAGTGGACTACGGGATGATGGGCAGGTTGGACAGCCAGCTGATGTCCCTTTTCACCGATGCCTTAATCGCTGTAACTCGAAAAGATGTGGAGGGAATAATTCGGGTGCTAACCCAGTTGGGCATCACCGACGAGAGAGCAAACTTCATGAGCCTGCGGCTTGATATAGCCGAACTTATGGACAGCTACTACGGCCTCCGGCTGGGCCAGATAGACCTGCGGCAGGCAGTAGAGAGGGGATCAGAGCTGGCCAGAAACTATCGAGTGAGAATCCCTCCAAATCTGTTGCTCCTGGGAAAGGCACTGGGCACTTACGAAGAGCTGGGGAGAACCTTAGACCCCGAGTATGACTTTATCTCTGAGGCCAGACCTTATGTGAAGCGCCTGATCCGCCGGAGAATGAGCCTCCGGGAATTATTGCGGCAGTCGTTCAAACTCCTGCGAGATACCTATCGGCTGTTGCGTGTTCTTCCCGGGGAGCTGGAACTGATTGTCACCAGGATGCGAAAGGGGGAGCTTTCGGTCCAGCTTCAACATCGAGGCCTGGAGAAACTGATCGCCCAAATAGACCGCACTGGAAACCGTCTCTCCCTCAGCCTGGTCATCGCTGCCCTGATTGTGGGGTCATCTCTGATTGTGCAGCTTAATCGGGGCCCCAGACTCTTCGGCTACCCGGCAGTAGGCATACTGGGGTTCGTTATCGCCGGAATATTCGGCATCTGGCTTATAATCACCATCCTCCGTTCCAGAAATCTATAGGAGAAACAACTTAATATGCATTTGAGAGCAGGTGTATATTTCCTATCCTCACATTCTGCAGCCCCGCCTGCTGGGCTGCTTTGAGTGCTTCGAAGGCGTGGTCTCTGCTGGTTGGGGGCAGATCGGACATTAAAAAGTGGGGGTGAAAGGCCAGCAGGGCATAGGGGATAGCCCGGTCCAGAGAGGCGATAAACTCCGCAATCTTTTTCACCTCGTCGGCACCCACATAGCCAGGCACAAGCAGCGTGCTGGCTATCAGAAAGGGTGGGTCTGGCCGCCTCCTGGCCAGAGGGGCAAGGGAGGCAAAGTTCTTCAAGGTCCTCTGATTGGTCACCCCACAGAGGGCGATGTTTAACCTCTCATCCCAGCTCTTAAGATCGAACTTTATGCATCCCCCGCTTTCCAGTGAGAGTTGGGCCATCTGCTCAAGCCAGTAAGGGTTCACCGCCCCATTGGTCTCCCAACATATCCTCAAAATCCGCTTAGGGTTGTCCTGAAGGGCCATTTCTGAGGCCTTTATCGCATGCAAGACCTGAGGCCCTGGATCTCCACCGAAGTAGCAGATGCAGGCGACCTTATCGTCCACTTTCCTAGCCAACTCTCTGGCAGAGATTCCCTTCGACGAAACAGACGTCTGCCTAAAATGCCAGTTCTGGCAGAAGAGGCAATCGAAGGAGCAGGCCCGATAGAAGACAGCTAAGTTCCTGTAGCCATATTCAGGGCCGGGGGCGTAGGAAAACTTAGGGTAACCCGCCCCAGAGCCAGCCGGACAGATCCAGTCCGCCACACAGTTGGTGGGCAAGGGGTCAAAATAGGCATCCAGAAGGCCCCTCTCTGGGACTCCAGCCGACCAGATAAGTTTCCCCTCCCTGTTCTCCCTTAATCCGCAATAACCCCGTCCTGCTTCAGGTATGCGGCACTGGTTGACACAGAGGGTGCACTCGACCCCTTCTGGGTCTTGCGGCACCCTCTCCGGAAGTCCAAATCTCCTCCTGGCCTGGGCATGAACCTCCTCTATCTGCCCTTTAACCTTATCGAAATGCTGCCTGATACACCGCAGACACAGACTCAGAGTCTCTGAAATCAAAGGAGACCCACTGCCACAGTTCAGACACTTTCCCATCGCTTTGCCCACCCTGGGGGCCCAGCCCTCACCTTCAATGTCCTCATCCTGTTTATTGCTGCTGCAATCTCATATTTTCTGGGCATAGAATAGTCACCTAACACCGTTCCAAAGGGGGCCAGAATATCCAGGCCCTTTTGGCCAATATCCTTCAGAAGCTCCTCTATCCCCTGGCGCAGGGAGCGCCGGGAATCCACATATCTTCTTGCTATGTAGAGAATAGCATCGCCCACTGCCCTGGTCTGTCCGGGGTCAACAACCTGCTCCACGCAGGAGAGGTCGATGGAGGTAGTGCCAAACAGAATAGTGTGAAGTCCCTTAGTCTGAATCTTCACCTCCCTGCTTCCTCTTCTGGGATTGAAACTCTCCGGCAGAGGTATCCTGTAGGTCAGCTCTCCAAAGTCGGTCCCCCCTTCTGGGCGGCGCTGAGACGGATATCTCCGGGCAATGGCCCCTGCCTCTCCCGTCACATCCTGAGGCAGGTAGCAGTCCATCATTATGACCAAGTCGGCCACATCGAAGTAGTCACCTGAGCCGCCGAGCACCAGGACAGTGGAGACGCCCAGATCGCGGTGGAGTGATTTTATTTTATCTATGAAAGGGGTAATCGGCTCCTTCTCTTTGCAGACCAACTGCTGCATCCTCTGGTCTCGGATCATAAAATTGGTGGCGGAGGTGTCTTCGTCGACCAGCAGAAGCTCGGCTCCCATCTCCAGTGCTTCGATTATATTGGCCGCCTGGGAGGTGCTGCCGCTGGCATCCTGCGTAGAGAAGGCAGTGGTATCTTTCCCGCCGGGAAGGTTGTTTATGAAAGGGCTGATATTCACCCTCTGTATACTTCTGCCGTCTTCGGCCCTGATCTTGACCGCATGGGGATTGGTGACAACCCATTCTCTGCCATCGCCAGGGATGTGGTTGTAAACGCCCCGTTCCAACGCCCTAAGCAGTGTAGATTTGCCGTGGTAGCCTCCGCCTACGATCAGTGTGACCCCCTGGGGAATTCCCATCCCCTTTATCGTGCCTGAGTTGGGGGTTAAGAAGCTCACCTCCAGGCTTTGGGGAGAGAGCAGGGGCACCGCCGAAGGCTTTGGCATCGGACGGTCGTCTATCCCGCTTCTTCTGGGCAACACTGAACCGTTGGCCAGGAAGGCCACCAGGCCTTTCTCCTTCAGAGAACTGCGGATGAAATCCTGATCTTCTGCCAGTTCCACCTGCCGATGACAGCGGTGCAGATCTAAGTTTCTATAGAAAAGTGAAGAGCGCACGACAGCAGGAAGCTCCTGGAATAAAATCTCTTGGGCCTGGCTCCCTAGGATAGTCCTGCCTCGGGCCGGCAGTCCCACAACAAATCTGGCCTCTATGTAGTCTTCATTTACCACCATAGCGGAGCGTTTCAGAATCTCCTGCCCACAGGGAGCTATGGCCACCAGCCCACTTTTGCCTGTGCCTCGTCCTCCCCGGACATATCTACGGATAGCATCTGCAAAGCTCCGCACTAAGTAATCCTCCAGAGCAGTTCTGCGGCTTTCGTTCTCGAACAGCTCAGGTGGAAACCCCGCCCTCTGCTGAGAGAGCCGAACCCTGAGCCGAGAGGGAGAAGCAAAAGGGTCCCCCTGCACCTGATCAACTAAGAGAGTATAATCAGGAAATTTATACTCCCCCTTTATCGTCTTGTAGGCCTTGTATCCCCTGCCGTCTATCTGCTTTAATTTCTCTTTAAGTCTGTCCATATCTTCCCTCTTTTATTCCTCATTCTTCTGGGCCCTTACATCCCCGGGGGCACAGGGATACAGGATGCCGGAGGGCTTCCTTTTTCCTTCCCAGAGCGGACAGAGGAAAATATAGCATCAGAAGAGTCCAGAAGCAAGTTCTTCTTGTCGAAGGCAATATGGGGTATGACATTTTTCCAACATTCAATTAATTTTTTGTTGACAAGCTACCTTTGATTTGCTATTTTAGGGGTTAACTACTGTGCGCCCATAGCTCAACTGGCAGAGCAACGGACTCTTAATCCGTAGGTTCGGGGTTCGATTCCCTGTGGGCGCACTGGGTCTGTTTTCAACCCAGGCTGACTGGATAATAACTTAATTTGCCAACTGGCGTAACTAAAAGGAGGAGATGGATGGCAGAGCTGCAGGCGATGGCGGAGAATCTCATCAAGGGAAATGCCCCGGAGACTAAACGGTTAGTACAAGAAGCCATCGATGAAGGGGTCTCCCCAGAACAAATTTTAAACCAGGGGCTTATCGCTGGGATGAATGTAGTAGGAGAGAAATTTAAGAACAATGAGTTCTATGTGCCTGAGGTCTTGATTGCTGCCCGGGTTATGCACAGCGCTATGGATGTGCTTAGACCTCTGCTGACTGACTCAGGGGTCCAAGAAAAAGGCTCTATTGTCATCGGAACAGTAAAAGGAGACCTACACGACATTGGTAAAAACTTAGTGGCGATGATGCTGGAAGGAGCAGGATTTAAAGTCA
>CAZQSC010000081.1:0-10810 GCA_964595705.1 uncultured bacterium
TTACAAACAACTTATAGAACAAGATCTTATCTCGTTATAGAAACGGGCTGTGATTCTTCGAGTTCTGTAAAATGACTAAATGTGTCAGCCTTAAAGTCCTACCAGCTCCACCCTCCCCCAGGCTCCCAGTTTATCCCCGAAGATCACCAAAGTTCCTAATACCCCGGGAATGGTTCGGGCGAAGTCCAAAGCCTTCTGGATGTCTTGTTGCTGTTCGACTATGTTGCAGGCTGCAGTTGCGGCTGCATCGGCTAAGGGGGTAGATCCTGAGAGCACCACCACTGCATCGGCCTTGCCGAAACTGAGGGAATGGCCTACGGTGCCGGAGGAGGTACAGACTCCCCAGGGAGATTCAGAGGGGGGGATTTTCAGCCCCAGTCTTCCAGACAAGGGGGAGTTGCCAGCGTAGACAGCCATCGTTCGTTCCTTTAGTGTACGAAGAAACACATCGCCCCCGTTCTCTACAATCACCTCTTTAGAGTCTTTCAACAGGCTTTGGCCTACATACTCGGCCACTGCTCCCGCTACTGCGGCCATAGGACCGGTACCTGCCTTTGTCCCAGCCTCGGCCATTGCCCGAGGGACCTCGCCTGCATCCTCATCCACCTCAATGGGACGAAGGGCCGTTTTAAACTCCGGATGCCCCTGGATGTATTTCTCGATCTGGCGGCGTGCTCGACGCACAGCTAAAGCAACCTTTGAACTTAAGTCCTTTTCCGCCTTGATGGCGAGGTCAGTTTCTTTAATAATTACATTGAAGAAAACTAGGTCTCCAGTGGAGAAAAGCCTGCGATAGGTGCGAGGTTCATACGGTATGGTCAGGCGGGCAATTGGCATAATTAAGGCCCTTCTGAAAACCGATTGCCGTCGTAACGGCGGTAAAAACAGGAACGATGGTCGGTGTGACAAGCATTGCCCTTCTGCTCCACTTTGAACAGCAAGGCATCGCCGTCACAGTCAACTCGAAGCTCCTTCACATACTGGAAATTCCCCGAAGTCTCCCCCTTTGTCCACAGACATTGTCTGCTGCGACTCCAGTAGGTCATTCTGCCTGTTTTTAAGGTCTTCTCTAAGCTCTCCCGGTTCATATAGGCGACCATCAAAACCTGGCCGCTCTGGTAGTCTTGAGCTACCGTTACCACCAATCCCTTCTCGTCGAATTTTATCTCATCTAACTTCATTGCTCTCGTTCCTAGTATAATATCCACTAATACTATTACCATAATTTGTCATTGCTACCGCCAGCGAAGCAAGCCCAAGTCTGCACAAATAAACAGATTGCTTCGTCGCTGCGCACATCGTAATGACAGAATAATTGGGAATGTTATTTTTGAAACGCAACAATACTTATTCCCTTATCTCCCCTTCGCCGTAGATTACCCATTTATACGTGGTGAGATCTTTGACGCCCATTGGTCCCCGGGCGTGCAGTTTGTCGGTGGAAATACCAATCTCGGCACCTAAACCATAAACACCCCCGTCGGAGAGTCTGGTGGAGGCATTGACCATCACCGAGGAAGAATCCACCTCAGCTACGAACCTCTGGACCTTAAAGTAATTTCCGGTAACGATGGCATCAGTATGGGTCGAGCCATACTGGTTGATGTGGGCAATTGCCTCTTCTAAGTTGTCCACAACCTTTACCGAAAGAATTAGGTCGAGATATTCGGTGTACCAATCCTCCTGAGTGGCCTCTTTCACATAGGGAGCGATCTTCCTGGTTCTGGGGCAGCCCCGGATCTCCACCCCCGCCTTAGTAAGTTGTTCAAACATTTTGGGAATAAAGTCTTTGGCGATCTTAGCATTGACCAGAAGCGTCTCCACAGCGTTACAGACCCCGGGGCGCTGGACCTTGGCGTTGAAACAGAGCTTCTGGGCCATCTCTAAATCGGCCTCATCATCTACATAGATGTGGCAGATTCCTTCGTAGTGCTTAATCACCGGGATACGGGAGTGTTCCACTACCGTTTTAATCAGCTGCTTTCCGCCCCGGGGGATGATCAGGTCAATCCATCCCTCAGCTTTGAGCATCTCGGTCACGGCCCTTCTGTCGGTGGTTTCGATCAACTGAACAGCCCCTCGGGGCACCCCAGCGGAATAGGCAGCCTCAGAGAGGATCTTCACCAAGCAGATGTTGGAGCAGATGGCCTCAGACCCGCCTCTGAGGATGACGGCGTTTCCGGCTTTAAGGCAGAGTCCGACGGCGTCAGCGGTGACATTGGGCCGGGATTCGTATATGATGCCTATCACCCCGATGGGTACTCGGAGTTTGCCCACCCGGATGCCGCTGGGTCGTCTCACCATCTCTTCGAGGGCCCCTACTGGGTCGGGCAGAGCAGCGATCTCCCGCAACCCCTGAGCCATCCCGGCAATCCGCTTGTCGGTCAGCCGTAGTCGGTCCAACATCGCCCCAGAAAGCCCCTTCTGCTCGGCAGCCTCCAAGTCCTTGCCGTTCTGCTTTTTCACCAACTCAGCAGAATCTTCAACCGCTGTTGCCATCTGTAGAAGGGCTTCGTTTTTAAGTCTGGTGGAAAGAGAAGCCATTCGGCGAGAGGCTGCCTTGGCTGCCTGAGCCTTCTCTGCTATATACTCTTCTATCTGCATCCAATACCTCCAGGCACTTGAAGCTGATTTACCGCATCAATTAGACGTTCTAATCCTCTCACTACTTGAATCTCTATCTCTAAACTCCACATTTCGGTGTCGGAAGTTAGACTCCAAGGGAGATTAGCACTGTCTTTGCAGGTGGTGACAACCATCTCGGCGCAGGAATCCTGGGCAAGTGCAAATATCTGTTCTAGGTCGTCCACACTGTAGCGGTGGTGGTCTCTGAATCTCATTCTGCCCATCAACTGTGCCCCAAGCTCCACCAGGCTTTTTTCAAAACTGTCAGGATTGCCGAGCGCAGAGAATGCAAATACCTTTTTGCCAGAAAGCTCCTCCACTCCCACCCGAGGGCCGTCGGGAAGCCTCCATAGAAAACAGGGCCTGTGGATACATTCCACAATCGGAGCTTCAGGGTTGAGGGCTCTGAGCTGATTCTTCAGTCTCCTCAAGTCCCTTGCCCGATTCACTCGAGTCAGACAGAATAAGTGGGCTCTTTTAAGACTGCTTAGAGGCTCTCGCAGAATGCCCCTGGGCAAAAGATGCCCGTTACCAAAGGAGTTGGAAGCGTCTATCACCACTATGTCTAAATCTCGCTTCAGCTTTAGGTGCTGAAACCCGTCGTCAAGAAGGAGAACTTCAGGGTTAAACCTCTCGGTAGCTAATCGTCCAGCCTGCACCCTGCTTTCTCCCACTACCACCGGAATACTCTTCAAACTCTTCGCTAAAAGGCAAGGCTCGTCTCCGGTCTCTTGAGAGCTGCTGAGAATTTTTTTGCCGTCGGAGACAATCTTCACCCCTTTGCCCTTGCGTCTATATCCCCGGCTCAGCACTACAACTCTCTTTCCCCTGTCTTGCAGGAGCTTGGCTAAGAAGGCCACCAAAGGGGTTTTCCCAGTGCCCCCCACAGTGATGTTCCCCACGGAGATCACCCTGGCTGCCAAGGAGAACCTCCGGAACAACTTCCATTGGTAACCCAGAAGCCGCAGCCGAACAATAAGGGTATAAATCAAGGAACAGATCCACAGCAGATAGCGGAGCAAGCTCAGCCAGAATCCATTCTCCTTATCGCTTACTATCCCGCGAAACAGTTCCTCAGATGATGCCATTTTTTATCAGAAGTTCGACGGTAGCACTGGCAGTGCCCCTTCTTTGCTGAACAACCTTTTTCCCCTGGCTGCCAGCAACTTCTCTCTTGGAAGGGTCTTCTAATAGTTGTGCTATGGTCTGGACTAGCTGGTCGAGCCCTTCAACTTGAAAGGCAGCACCTTTCTCCAGCAGGGCCGCTGCTCCCCGCTGCTCCATATACGGGCCGAAGACAACGGGAATCCCCCAGGCGGCTGGCTCCAGAGGATTATGGCCTCCTACCGGCACCAGACTGCCTCCCACAAAGGCCACCCGAGCACAGGCATACACTGAGGGTAGCTCCCCCATAGTGTCCAGAATGAGGATGTCCACATCCTGGTCGTCCGGTTCTACCCGGCTTTTTCTGACCACAGTGAAACCAGCTTTAGAGGCAAGAGCTTCCACCTCAGGGATTCGGTTCAGATGTCTGGGGGCCAGAACCAGCAGCAAATGGTCGAAATCCTGGCGAAGTTCAGCAAAAGCTTCTATTAAAATTTTCTCTTCGCCCTCTCTGGTGCTCCCGGCTACAACTACCTGGCGATTTGCCAAAACTGGCAATTGAAGAGGTTCCCCCAGAGAGACATCGAATTTGAGGCTGCCGGTGACTGTGGTTTTCTCCGGCGAGAGCCCCAACCGGAGAAATCGATCTCTATCTGCCTCAGACTGAAGGTAAAAAAAATCAACCTCTCTTAATATCGCCCTAACAAGCCCCTTTGTTAACCGATAGTGTGAAAAACATCTCTTTGAAAGCCTTCCATTTACCACAGCAATACGACAGCCTAAGGCCTTTGCTGCCCAGATCAGATTAGGCCACAGTTCCAATTCAGCCAGCAGTAGGGCCTTAGGTCTGGCTTGACCGAGCACGCAACGCAAGATAAACACCAAATCGAAAGGTAGAATGGTAAAGACATCTACCCCTTTCAGCACCTGCCTTGCCTTTTCCAGCCCGGTTACCGTGGTAGTAGAGACCACTACGGGCAACTCAGGACGTCTGGCCTTGACTACAGAAACTAGGGGGGCAATGGCCGAGATCTCACCGACGGAGGCAGCGTGAACCCAGATTGGTCTTTTCTCCTTCAGCGGGGCAAATCTCTCCTTGGCCCCCAGGCCGAGTCTCTCCTCCAGCCGGTGTCTTCTAAGAAAAAGCATCGCCAGCAGACAGGGGAGACCCAATATGAACAAGATTGTAGCTAAAGCATTATAGATTAGTAACATCTCCTGGTGCCTAGTTGGGAGAAGGTTTCTCCAAATCTACCCCATTATCCTTGACACACCCTTTCTGCCAGTTTAGTAATCTCGTTCAGGCTTCTCTCTAAATTCATACATTGCTGTTGGAATTCCGTCTCGGTCAGACTGGGGTCAACGAAGATTGGTGATCCGAAGGCAAGAACAGATTTAGAAAATGGCAAGGGGAGCATAAAACTGTCCCAGCTTGCGAAAAGTTTTCTCTTCCTTGCTGCACCGCTTACAGGCAGAATGGGTATACCTTTACGCTGGGCTAAAAAGATCACCCCAGGCTGAACCTTTCTGGCTGGACCCTTTGGGCCATCTGGGGTGACGGCAAAAATAGTTCCTCTTCCCGATTGGAGCAACAATTCTCTTAGGGCCTTGCCTCCCCCCGAGGTAGTAGAACCGCGAACTGTTTCATAGCCCAATCTAGTCAGAACCCACTTTAGCAGCTCCCCATCGCGGTGCCGGCTGACTAACACAGTGATCTTCCGGCCTCGGATAAAACATAGGGGCAGAAACATTCTCCCGTGCCAGAGGGCATAGATAAAGCCATCACGACGGCGGAGCATCTGGCGGTGAAACCGTCCCCCTACTATCTTGAGGCGAAGGGTTGTTCCAATAACCACCAGAGCTAACCATGCCAAACCCGCACACAGGAACAGCCAGATCCTCTGTTTCACAGCACATTCCAAAAAAGCGAGATCGAAATCTCGCCGTCTCAAGCTTAGCTTAATATAGTGCCGAAGGAGGGAGTTGAACCCTCACGGCCCGAGGGCCGCTGGATTTTGAGTCCAGTGCGTCTGCCTGTTCCGCCACTTCGGCATAACACTATTTTGTAAATATACAGAGAATCCCCTATATGTCAAGCAAAAAGTTCTTGACCCCAGAGGCGAAAATGATTATTCTTTTATATAAATGGGAGATTGCCACCCAAATCTTATAAACTAAAGAGGTGACCATGAGAAGATTAATAGTTTTGCTTGTGTTATCTTGCTTTCTCTCTGTGATGGCAAGCCCAACCTATGCCCTGTTTCGCCTAGGAGTTCATGGCGGCAAGGATTTGTATTCAATTAAACAAGGGTCAAGGGAGTTTTCCCTGAAAGATGGCTCAGCTGTCTCCTTGAGCAGGGAAGAGATTGCCGAACCGGTATCATTCGGCGGAGATATTTACTTAGATATGATCCCCTTTGTAGATGTAGAACTTGGGTTGGAAGCAGCGGTGGCTAGGTATAGCTTCACCTACATCGCTGCAGATACAACCAGCGAAGACACAGGTTTTGGCCGCATAGCCCTCTACGCCACCCTGAAAAGGAACATAATCCAGTTTCCTCCCGTAATTCATATAGTGTCAGTCTTCATTGGCGGAGGGGCGGGCTTCTACCTAGTGACCCCCGTTATCTGTGAAAGCCTCATCTACGATGAATTGAAAACTCGCCAGGATGAATTGAAAGTATCTCAACTTATAGGAAAGGCAGCTAAAACAGGGGCACATGCCGTTGTGGGAATAACGCTGAAACCCCCTGTAGCGCCGGTGGCACTGGACCTGAGGGTAAAATATATCATCCTTGGTAAAGGCGAATACAAAGAACCAGAGCGGTTCTTCACTCTCTCCGCCGGGTTGGCTTTCGGCTTTTAGGTGTCTCTTTGATCAATTTAGCTTACCTTCGGATACCAGAGGAATGAAAGCGGATGAAGCCTTGTTATCTATTTTAGTTTTAGTTGGGAGGGGAGGTAGAATGATGGAGATAAATTTCCCGAAATGTCAAAAATGTGCCACTGGAGTACTGGTTCCCTTATCTGACTATGGTAGAAATGGTGCTTCTATAATGTACAAGGCCTGGGTTTGCACAAACCCAGATTGTGGTTTTAACTTAAGAATTGATAATGGAGAAGTAAGCATTGGAAAGGATGTAGTCCAATCTTACAAGTGAGTTAAAAAATTGGGAAAGAAAAAAAGGCTTCATCCGCCAATTCCCTCTTTTTCCTACTAGAGAAATCTCTAGTAGTTGGAGAGCTTCGCGTTGAAAGTGCTCTTTTTGACAAGAATACAAGCGATCAAAAACGCTCTACTGAGCAATCTGGGGACGAAGATCTTCGCCCTATCGCTGGCAGTCCTATTATGGCTTCATGTAGTCACCGGACACTCCTACGAAGGTGTGTTTCAGATTCCTTTGGAGGTAAAAAACATCCCTGAAGGAATGGTCATCGCTAATCAACTGCCTCAAAAGATAGCAGTTAAATTTTTTGGACAGGGTAGACAACTACTACGGTTGCTCCACTCAAAGACTGCAGTAGTGCTTAAGATAACCTCCCGTAGAGCTGCGGCGAGAAGATATCAGTTGTCGCCCCTGAATGTTAAAGTTCCCATTGGTTTAAAGGTAGAGCCTCGAGAGATTGTAAAACCTAAGGCAGTGACTGTTGAACTAAACAGGTTAATTACTAAAGAAGTTAAGGTTATACCTCATCTCCAGTTACAGTTGGCTAATGGATATGTCCAGGTTGGTCCCATCAAGGTCACCCCAGAGAGAGTTAAGATATCTGGCCCTCAAAAATTTCTCCGCCATGTACATTCCCTCTCCCTCGATTCTATATATCTCTCCAGGGTGAAAAGAAGCATTAGTAAGTCTGTGAAAGTGATTCCCCCTGAAGGGGTTAATGTTGTTTATTCCCCCACTGTGGTGAATCTATTCATCGATATTCAGGCGTTAGGAGAACGCTGGATTAAAGACATCCCAGTGAAATTAAAATACTTACCTCGGGGGAGGAAAGCAAGAATCGAGCCTTCCACCATCGACCTTAAGGTGCAGGGGGGAGTGGACCTATTGGCTACTTTAACCGCTAAAGATATCTCTGTCTATATTGACTACCGCAGGATAAAAAGGAGGGCAACGGCAGAGGTGCCGGCAATAATTTCTCCCAAAGTATCAGGGATAGAGCTGATAGAGGCCAGACCGGAGAGATTCACTGTGGTAGTGGAATAAATTTAAAATTGGCTTGTCAGCGTTGAACAAAGCATAACTTATGCTTATTTTGGGCATTGAAACCTCTTGCGATGAAACGGCTGTAGCAGTCCTAGATGAAGCTCAAGGCATATTGTCTAATATTGTTTCCTCTCAACTTGAGCATTCTCAGTACGGCGGTGTAGTCCCTGAAATAGCCTCTCGCTCCCACTTGAAGATGATTCTTCCTGTGCTGGAGAAGGCCTTATCTACGGCAGGTGTTTCTCTGTCTCAGCTCGACGGCATTGCTGTCACCTGCGGCCCAGGACTGGTAGGCTCCCTGTTGGTCGGCATATCTGTAGCCAAGGCCCTCCACTTCTCCTCAGGAGTTCCCCTGATTGGAGTACACCACATAGAAGCGCATATCTTTGCCACCCTTTTGGAAGATCCCGAGCTGTCCCCCCCATTTGTAGCCCTGGTAGTTTCAGGAGGTCACACCCAACTTATCTTTCTACCTGTGCTTGGTACTTACGAAATCCTGGGCAGCACCAGAGATGACGCTGCCGGAGAGGCCTTTGATAAGGTTGCTACTTTATTGGGCCTTGGCTACCCTGGAGGGCCGATTGTCAATAGACTGGCAGAAAAAGGAGACCCAGAGTTTATAAAATTCCCCCGGGCATCTGTGGAGGGATTTGACTTCAGTTACAGCGGGTTGAAGACTGCGGTAGTGAATTTTCTCAAGAACTCTTCCCCTGAGTTGGTTCGGAGCCACCTGTCCGACATCGCCGCCAGTTTTCAAGAGGCGGCTGTCGAGGTTTTGGTAGAAAAAAGTATCAAGGCAGCAAAATATAAAGGGGTGAAAAAAATTGCTGTAGCCGGTGGTGTAGGGGCTAACTCTCGATTAAGAGGCCTGCTGAAAGAAAAGGCGGCTGAGGTGGGGGTTTCTGTCTCTTATCCCTCTCCGGCTCTCTGCACTGACAATGGGGCAATGGTAGCAAAAGCTGGCGCCTTTAGGCTTTCCCGGAGCCAGCTTTCCGGACTTGACCTGAATGCAAACCCCAGAATGAAATTGTAAGGTCCCAAACCAGTTCTAGGATTTCAACGGTAACATTGCAAATTATTCTGTCATTGCAAGGAGCGATAGCGAAGCAATCCCTTTGCTTGGGAGAGTTGAGATTGCTTCGCCATCGGTCGCAATGACAAATTATTATAGCCTGAGTTTAAAATCTTGCCTTATGAAGCCGACTTAAGGGATCTGGGGTAGTTCGGCTACAACAATTCCGTGGCTATGTTGACAAGACCGAGTGTCGCAGGAGAAAAATCTCCAAGACAATAGCTGCTAAGATTAGAGCACCAGAAAGTAGATAAGGTGCTCGCAATCCGAAGTATCTTGCCACAAGGCCACCTAATATCGGGCCGGCTAAGAACCCTATACCTAAGATGGCCTCGTGAAAGCCGCTCATCCGTCCTTTTTTCACCTCTCGATGCAGGCTGTAAAAGATACTGGCGGTGTAGCTGGTGGCTAAATTGATCCCCACAAGGAAAAAAGCAACTCCAAAAAATATCAGAGAGTTGAAGAAGAATATCAGCAGCATTGCCAGGACAGTCAGCCCTTGTGTTGCCACTATGGGCCTCAATCGATATCGCCAACCGGTATTTTGGGCCAGTAAAAAGAAACCCCATCCTTGAGAAAAAGCCACAGCGGCCATAAGCAATCCTAAGGTTCGGCTATCCATCCCGAGGTGGACGGCGAGCTTAGGAAAAAGATTTCGCACTATCCCCAGGACGAAGAAGCTGACGAAATTTGCAACCCAGGCAATATAGAGAAAGCTTCCTCTGTTGCCGTTCTGGCAGTTGCTCTGGCCGCTTTCCCGTTTCTCTTCAAATCCAGTCTTTTTTGCTGGCGAGAAATAAAGCAGTGCCCCTGCAATACAGAAAGAAAGAAAGGTGGTAGCATAAAGGGGCAAACGATAGTCGACCTTGAATAAAAACCCTCCCGCCAAGGGACCAAGGAAAGCACCCACACTCCAGGCGATGTTAAATTTTCCTAAAGCTCTTGGCAGAGATGAACTCATCTCACTATCCGCGATCCAGGCCTCAAATGGGGACCAAAAAAGTGCCATACTCACCCCGCCGCTCAGCATATAAAGCAAAATAACCTCTCCTACAGAGTCTGCGAAGCTGATGATTCCAGTAAGCACTCCGAAAGATAAGCAACCTAGGAGAAGTATTCTCTTTCTGCCTAAGATATCGGAGAGGTGTCCTAAGTATAGACTACCGAGGGTATAGCAGAGAGCAGAGGTCGACCCCATCAGCCCCAATTGAAAGACAGATGCCCCCAGTCTTATGGCAAAAAGCGGCAGGGCAAAAAAGGCGATGACAATACAGACTTCCATCAGAAAGGCAAAGAGGTAGAAAAATTTCTCACTTTTCATAAATTCCACCCACAGGATAAGAAACCCCCCGAAGGTAACCCCAAATTGTAAAACGGAACGAATGACCCGCCCTCTCTCCAAGAAGATAGCGGAAAGAATCCAAGATCACTGCGCAATTGATATGGATGATGCCCTTCGGGGGGAAAAGTTTCTTTCCTAAATAAGATTCACAACCTACGGCTCTGTACTTAAGGTTTAACCTGAAATATCCTCACCCCATTTTCCTCTAAATTTAAGGGTATTCCTCCGTTCTCTCCTATTGCAATACTCTCCCCATTGAGGAAATTAAAGACCTGTTCCGGAATCCTCTCGAAAATCAATCTGGTCTGTAGAGCAAACCTCTCATGGTTGATGACAAACAAGAGGAAATCTTCCTGACTTTCAAAGCCCCCCAATTCCACAAAGGGATGATTACACCGCACTGGAAACTCCAGTTCACAGAGCTTCCCTAAGGCTTGATAAATTCTGTAAGTTCTG
>CAZQSC010000082.1:0-10790 GCA_964595705.1 uncultured bacterium
TGCAGACGAAAATAGTCATCCCTGCAATCTGTTTCTCTTTTATGTAAGCAGAAAACTGCTTCACCCGCTCAGGCAGAAGCTGCCGAAGCCTCAGAAGTTCATCCAGGGAATGAGTAGGATTAACATTATGTCTCATCTTCAAGTTCTGTTTGAGAATCCCATAGAAACCCTCCAGGTCCTCAGTCTCCTTAACCACCACTCCTAACCTCCGCGCCTTTCTGACCGCAGTTCTTGACTCATTTTTAAAGGTGCTGAGGATATCCCCCTGGTAACTTAAGCTGATCACGCTGGTCAACTCACGTTTAAGGTAGCTGAAGCCACAGCGCATCAGAGCAAAATCGATATAATTATTGGGGAGACGGTAATAGATTAATGGTGGCTGCGTAATTAATATACGATCAACCTCACATTCACTTAAGTATTCCACCAGCCTTTCGGCCAGCGATACTGTGTCCTTGATTCCCAGTTCTTCTCTGACTACCAGTCCGCCGTAAGAGGCCCCCGCATGGGAAATTAAAACCCTTCCCCCTGCTTCTTCTCTCTGAATAGCGGGTAAAACAGCGACTAATTTTCGGTTTTTCCTGAAAAGTAGGTGACGACTTTCAAAGCGGCCTGGGGGGTGGTAATCAAAAAATCTCTGGAGGTGGAAGATAGTCCCGTTGTTGGCCTCTTCGACAAAGTTCTCCCACTCTGGACGAAGCCTCTCTGTGTACTCCTCTATCTCTATGTGCAACAGAAGCTCCTCCTTTTTGAGCTTGTTGGGTTCAGAGTGTCAATCGCTGTTCTCTAAAGGCAGTTATGTAGTTCAAGCACATCTCATCCTGTCCCAGCAGAGCCTGGGATGCCAGCAGGTTCGACATCATACGCTGGTCTAAGGGGTCCAGAATCACTGCGTCAAGCCCAGCACAAAGACACATAGTGAGGAAGTTCTGATTGAGCAACTTCCGCAGGGGCAATCCGTAGGAAACATTACTTAAGCCACAGATAATATGTACAGATCCGAATTCAGAGGCAATCCTTCTGATGCTCTCCAGGACTATTTTCCCATATATGGGGTTCGTACCCACAGGACGGACTACGGGATCGATATAAATATCGTCTTCGGGCACACCTGCCGAGGTCAACCTCTCCACCAAAGTGGAAGCAATACGAAGGGTATCGTCTGTATCCTCAGGCATCCCCTTGTCGTCAAGGCAGAGGGCTACTACTGAGCTTCTGCTCTCTAAGATCAGGCTAAGGATCTGGTCAAAACGGTCGCTTTGGGCAGTGATGGAATTCACTAAGGGCCTTCCATTTCGATGGTGCTCTAAGGCGACCTTAATCGCCTTCGGGTTGGGACTATCAATACAGAGAGGAAGGTCAACTGCCTCTTGAACTGTTTCCACAAGCCATTCTAAGTACTCAGGTTCTTTGTTTACAAAAGTACCGCAGTTGACGTCAATCATCGTCGCCCCTGCCTGAACCTGTTTTCTGGCCTCTTCTTGAATAAAAGCTGTGTCTCTGTTTTCTATTGCTGGCCTTATGGTCTTTCGGCTGGTGTTGATCCTTTCGCCGACTATTAACATCCTCAAACCTCCTTGAATAGTTAAAGAATGGGTATATAGACCTCTCTTGCTCCTTGTTCGCCATTTTGTCCAATTTAGCAACTTTCCTTGAGAAAATCAAGCATTATTTACCCTCAGGGCTGGAGGACAGCAGACAGCGAACGCAGTTCAATCTCTGGTAGAGCTGCTGGTAGATATGGACTAACCCCTACTGGGTCCTGGCAGATTTAACCAGGAACTATCCCTCTTCGCCCCTGGAGCCCCCCACAGGAAGAAGGGGGAAATGGAAAGTGAGACGTGAAGCGTGAAAAATGGGGTGCTGCCCCTCACCTTTTCTCTCCCTTACCCCCTCTCCCCTTCTGTTCTGTCCTCACTCCCTCCACTGGTCGGGGGAAGAGAATCCTCTCAGCGCCAGCCTTTTTTAGGGCTTCGATCATCTCCTCTGGTTGGGGATGCAGGGCAATTATGGTTCCTCCCCCTCCTGCTCCTGCCAGCTTTGCCCCCAGGGCTCCGCAGGTCAAGGCAATCTGGATCAGCTCTTCATTCTTTGGGCCAGAACCTCCCAGCTCTCTTGTCAGCCGGTGATTTTCGTTCATAAGCACACCCAACTTCTCCCAATCTTCGTCGATTAAGGCCTTCTTGCCCATCCGGGCTAAATGGGCCATCCGGACATAGGTCTCTCTCACCTTCCTCTCCCCCTCCAGCCACCTGTCTCGGATGGGCTTGTGGACAGCTCCTGACACCCGCTGCAGCCCCGTATGAGCCAGGACAAAGGGGAGTTGGTCTATGTAAGGCTCAAGAGATTCTACAGTTCCATAAGGCTCTTTTTCTACGCCAAGATAGAACTGTTTATCAGCGAAGTCCATAAAGTTTATCCCGCCGAAGGTGCACATATAGGCATCCTGGTAGCCACAGACTACCTTCATAAAATCGAGTTCGATCTCCCGCGCCAGCTCAGCGCGCCGAAAGGGGTTCAACTGCTTTTCGGTCAGAGCCAACAGGGCATTCAGTGTTGCTACCAGCAGAGCTGTCGACCCGGAAAGGCCGGCCTGCACGGGAATCTCACTCCGGAAGCTCAGCTTAAACTTAAGCCCCCCTAACTCCAAAAATCCTATCACTGCCCTGGCGACATCAAAGCGGTCGCCCTGGAGCCGGAGGTCCTCCTTGCTTCGCACCACCAGGGTTTGTCCGCCGGCCTCAAAGACAAGCTGGTCGCATTCTTCAAGCACAACTTGTGCCCGTTCGGCGGTGGTGCAGGAGATCACGCTTCCACCGTACATATCAGAGGGGTTGCCAATAATCCCCGCCCGACCAGGGGCTGAGCTTACAATCATTGAGCCTCCCTACTCTTAAGCTTCCTCCACAGCATCTCCAGCGCTGCCTGGGACATCCTCTCCTTGTTCACCAGCCGGTCTTCGCCAAATTGGAATTTTTTGGAAACCGTCTTCTCAGGGGTGGAAAGTCCAATGAAAACCAGACCTATGGGTTTGGTGGGAGTTGCCCCCGTGGGCCCGGCGATCCCGGTGGTAGAAAGACCGATATCTGTATCGGCGAGTTTTCTCACTCCCGAGGCCATAGCCTCAGCAGTCTGGACACTCACTGCCCCATAGCGTCGGATCGTCTCTGCCGGAACACCGAGAAGCTGGACCTTCGACTCGTTGCTGTAGGTTATTACCCCCCGTTCAAAATAGTCAGAGCTGCCAGGGATATTGGTGAGCCGGTGGGCAATTAAGCCGCCAGTGCAGGACTCAGCCACGGCCAACTTGAGGCCCAACCTCTTCAGCTGCCGGCCGACCACCTCCTCCAGGGTCTCTTTCTCGACGCCGTATACAAAATCGCCGGCCAGCTTATGAATCTGTTGGGCGGTGGTCTTAACCCTCTCCCCTGCTCTGCTGCCTCTGGCCGTGATGCGAATATCCACTCCCGAGTAACCGGGCAAAAAGGCAACAGTGGCCATCTCCTTGAGGCCCTTCAGTCTCTCAAACAGGGCAGACTCACTGATACCGGTGGTGCGCAGGGTAAGACGGCATATCTCCTCTCCCCTCGCTAACTTGCTCACCACTGGCAGCACCCCTTCTTCTAACATCTGCCTCATCTCCCTGGGAACACCGGGGAGCAGAAAGATATGCTTATTCCGTTGTTCGAGATGAAACCCGGGGGCAGTGCCGAATCTGTTCTCCAGCAACTCCACTCCTTCAGGCACCATAGCCTGCCCCACATTGACCTGGGGCATAGCCATCCCCCGCTTCTGGAACTTTGCCCTCACCTGCCTCAAAATCTGTTCATTCAACACTAATCTCTTCTGGAATAATCTGGCAAATACCTTCTTGGTGGCATCGTCATGGGTGGGGCCCAGACCGCCGGTGACAATCACCAGATCAACCCTGTCCAGAGCGGTTTCAAAAGCCCTGCGGATATTCTCTTCCCTGTCACCCACTGAGGTAATCCACTCCACCTGTACTCCCAGTTCTGTCAGCTTTCGGCCGATGAAGGCGGAATTGGTATCAACCGTGTCCCCAGAGAGAATCTCATTACCGACAGTTACTATCTCTGCCCTCATTTAAAAAAACGCTCCTTTCTACCCTAAAAGCAGTATAAGGCGAAGCACAAGATTGGTGTAAGCTCCAGCAATCAGATCATCGGTCATAACGCCCCAGCCCCCAGGGAGTCTTTGCGAGCGGTGCGCCGGGAAGGGCTTGACTATATCCAGGAACCTGAAGATGAAAAAGCCGAGAATTATCACCAAAGGGATTTTGGGCAAGAAAAGCACCGCTGCCAGAAATCCAACCACCTCGTCGACCACGATTAGGCCGGCATCTTTACCCCAACACCCTTCAGCCTGGGCGGATACAAACACACCGAGGAAAAAGAGCACAAAGGTGATGGAAAACCAGATCCACTGGTTTGTTATAGGAAGCAGCCAATAGAGAAGGGCAATAAAAGCACTCCCAGCAGCCCCAGGGGCAAGGGGGCAATAGCCGGCGAGACAACCTGTGGCGACAAATTTGGCAAATCTGTTCACTCTACCGTCCCTGCTGAGTTGTCTGAAGAGGTTTCTTCAGGCACAAAGATAAGCATCGCCACGTAAGCCAGAACCCCTACTCCCACAGAGGCGATTGTGCCCAATGTCCAGGCAAGGCGGACAAAAGAGGGGTCGATATTAAAATATCTGGCCACCCCTCCACAAACTCCACCGATTATCCTGCCCTGACGCACCCGGACGAGCCTCTTTCCCCTCTGAGAAGTGGAGCTATAAGTACTTTCTTCTCTGGATCTTCGGTGGGAGATAAACAGCATAACCCCTGTTGCTGACAGGAACAGGCCCCACATAAGCTTCCAGGGTATCCCCCAGAAAGAGCGCACCTTCCAGGCCAGAATTCCAAAATAGCTGAACACTAAGAAAAGTCCCAGGGCCAACAGAACGATCCCAGAGATATAAGCCGCTTTTGAGTGATGCCCCCCTCTCTCCGATGTGGAATCTGAATTCTCATAGGGGGGCTGTTTGGGAATGATTATGGCCCCAATGATGTAGAGCAAAACTATAACCCAGCCGCCGAAGAGGGCCAAGACTACAAATCCAAGCCTCACCCAGGTGGGGTCAATCCCGAAATACTCAGCCAATCCACCACACACACCAGCGATCATCTTGTGCCGCTGGGAACGATAAAGTCTCTTCAATTCCGTGTTCTCTGAGTCCATCTGAACCTCCTCGGTTTGTTGCGCTCTTCTTAGTGAGCCTCCAGCCAGTTACTTCCCACTCCGATATCCACCTTGATGGGAACAGAAAGCTTCAGAGCCTGCTCCATCTCCTGAGTAATCAGTTCTCTGGCCTGTTCCAACTCTGTCTTCGGTACCTCGAAGGCCAGTTCGTCGTGCACCTGGAGGATCATCTTTGTCTGCATCCCAGCCTGCTTTAACCGTCGGTGAATATTTATCATAGCAATCTTTATCAGATCAGCAGCGGTGCCCTGAATGGGAGTGTTCACTGCAGTGCGCTCGGCAAACTCCCTTACTCGATTGTTAGAACTATTAATATCGGGAAGATACCGCCTCCGCCCCAACAGGGTAGTTACATATCCCATTTCCTTAGCTTTTCCGATTGTCTGCTCAATATATCGTTTAACACCGGGATATACACGGAAGTAGTTCTCAATAAACTCCTTAGCTTCCTGGGAGGAGATGCCCAGTTGTTCTGCCAGGCCGTAGGGACCCATTCCATACATAATGCCGAAGTTAATCACTTTGGCCTGTCTCCTCAGGTCAGGGGTGATATATTGGGGGGCAAGACCAAAACTTAAGGCCGCCGTGCGAAGGTGAATGTCCTCATCGTTTTGGAACGCCTCGATCAGATTACTATCGCCGGAGAGGTGAGCCATAATTCGAAGCTCAATCTGGGAGTAATCGGCATCTAAGAACAGGTGTTGGCTGTCTGCGGTCACAAAAGCCCTGCGTATTTTTCGGCCTATCTCTGTGCGCACCGGGATGTTCTGGAGATTAGGATCGCTGGAAGAGAGTCTGCCTGTGGCAGTGGCAGTTTGGTTGAAGCTGGTATGAATCCGCCCGGTCTCGGGATTGACAAGCCTTGGCAAAGCGTCCACATAGGTTGACTTGAGCTTGACCAGTTGTCTGTATTCAAGCAACTTTTGGGGAAGTTCATACTTACGGGCTAGCTCCTCTAAGACCCCCATATCGGTGGAGTAGCCGGTCTTCGTCCTTTTACGGCTCGGCAGACCTAACTTATCAAAAAGAATACGGGCTAATTGACGAGGAGAGTTGATATTAAATTCCTCACCCGCCTCCTGGTAAATCTCCGCCACCAGCCCGTCCAATCTCTCCTGCAGCTCCTGGGACATCTGGTCCAAAAAGAGAGTGTCAACAGAGACCCCATTTAACTCCATCTGTCGAAGCACTTCGATTAAAGGAATTTCGACCCGTTGGAACAGCTCCATCAGCCCCAACTGTACCAGTTTTGGCTCAAATATCTCCTTAAGCCTCAAGGTGACATCGGCATTCTCACAGCAGTATAGGGTAGCCCGCTCGATGGGGATCTCGGCAAAACTTATCTGTTTCTGTCCCTTGCCTATCAGGTCAGTGAGGGAGTCTATCTTGTGATTCAGGTATTTAAGGCTGAGGAGATCAAGACTATGCTGATGTGTAGAAGGATCAAGCAGATAAGCAGCGATCATCGTATCAAAGAGAAACCCTCGCGGGATTATCCCGTTGCGGATAAGCACAGTGGTGCTGTATTTGATGTCCTGCCCATATTTTTGAATCCCCTCGTCCTCCAAGACGGGTTTCAAACCAGATAAGACCACCTCTAAGGGGAGATTCTCCCCCTGGGTGTGAGCTACGGGAATATAAAAGGCCTGCCTGGGGACAAGTGCCACAGAAACGCCCACCACAGAGGCCTGCATAGGATTTGGACCAGTAGTTGCTAAGTTTATAACAACTCTTTTCTTAGATTTTATCTCCTCAATAAGTTTTTCCAATTTCTCCACCGTCTCCACTGTGGAATAGCTCACCTCTTCTCGGGAAGAGGCAGGGAAAAGTTCTTTTAAGAACCGGTTAAACTCCAGCTCTTTGAAGATTTCAATCAGTCTCCCGTTGTCGAAACCCTGGAACTTGAATCTTTCCAGATTAAGGTCAACAGGAACATTGGTGTCGATTACCACTAACTCTTTTGAGAGCCGGGCTTGCTGGGCGAAAACGGTCAGGGCCTCTCGAATCCGCGGTCTTTTAATCCTGTTAGCATTCTCCAAAACGGCCTCCAGCTCGCCGAACTGTTGGACGAGGGAGGTTGCGGTTTTCTCCCCCACATTGGGCACTCCAGGGACATTATCTGAGCTGTCTCCCATCAGAGCCAGGACATCTACCACCTTTTCTGGCTCTACACCGAATTTTGCCTGGACTGCCTCCTGGTCAATCAACTCGAATTCGTCACCGCTTCTCCTCGGACTAAGTATTTTAATCAACGGTGAGACAAGCTGGGTGAAGTCCTTATCTCCGGTAACTAAAATTGCCTCTATTCCTTTTTGTGCTGCCTTGCGGGCGAGGGTGCCGATAACATCGTCGGCTTCGAACCCCTCCTGCTCTATCACTGGCAATCTCATAGCCTCAATGATTTGATAGATGCGGGGAAGCTGTTCTTTCATATCTGAGGGCATCTTCTGGCGGGTGGCTTTGTAGGCAGGGAACTTGGCGTGTCGAAAGGTGGGCTTGCTGGTGTCAAATACCACCGCTATGTACTCCGGCCTCTCCTCTCTTAGAATCTTAAGCAGCGTATTGGTAAAAGCAAAAGGGGCGGAGGTATTCTCACCTCTGGAGTTAATGAGAGGATTTCTAACAAAAGCGAAATAAGAACGATAGGCTAAAGCTGACCCATCTATCAGAAAAAGACGACTTCTGGAGGCCATTGAGTCTCCCTTCACCGTTGGGTTTAACCGACAACATAAAGTATAATTACGGCTCTGGTAAAAGTCAAGCCATTTTTGCCCCTTGTCCAAACCCTTCTCAACAATAATAAGTACCCTCCCGCAGGTTTAGAACCTGCGGGAGGGTCGGCTCTCCAAGGCGGCCTTCGCCCGCTTTGACTCCTTTGAGGATATAAGCAGGTTAGCAACCAAAAAATTAGAGAGAAAGAGCTGGAATAGAAGGGACTGAAGGCAATCGGAGTTTGATATTGGGAGTGCGAAAGATTTTATTTTTGCCCTGCTAATATTGAAGGAGGGAGTATCTTCACTTTGTTGAACAAGGACATTGGCCTCAAGGTCAGCATTTAACCTTATACTGTTAAGCTTAATAAAGTCAGGTTAAAATGAAAACTTAAACTGCATAGCCATTGCTCCCCCTGTAGCTGCTGAACCAGAGAAGAGATGTCCACGGTTCTCGAAAGCCATATCCCAAGTAACCGCGCCCAGGTTCAGCCCCAATCCCCAGGTTCCCACCACGCCATCGCGACCACCCAGGGCCAGACCGAAACGGAGGGGAAGGCGCCCCCAGAGCAGCCCGTTTTCCAGTCCAAAGGCAAATTGGGGGTTCCTGGAGATCCCCATCCCTTCGGAGAAGCCTTGTCTCCAATTGAAGGCCAACACCAGGTCATTGACCAGCCAGGGGATCTTTATGCCTATGTTTTCAGGATTTAGGCGATAAGCTATCCCCAGGTTAAGATAGCTTGGATACTTAGTTTTGAAAGAACCAATGACATAGGAGGAGTCAACAGTGGTGTATAGGGAGTCTCCTCTGGTTGTATCCTGGGCCACCCTTACCACATTCAGGGAATCAGCGAAAAAAGAGAACCGAAATTCCCTGGGGTATTTGTTCCAGGTGATCTTTCCTCCCAGATTCATCAAGCTCAAGCTCACGGTCAGGTCCTTTTTGACTGTAGCAGCTATCCCCAGGTCCAGGGCAAAACCGCTTCCTATCTTACCTGGGTGGAACTTCGTCTCCTCTTTATCATCCGTTGAGTCAATCTCTACTCCCGCCGTTCTGACAACTGCCTCTCCACTTCCGTGCATATAATAGTCATCGAATTGAATCATCCCTTTCGGAGTTTCCAAAGAGGCGTAAGCTAAGCCAACTAAGTAGTTAAGGGTCAAACCTACCGATAAATCGGAAACTCCAAGCCTCTTCAGCTCTTCCCTCAGTACAGAGGAGATATTGAAGAGGGGATGAGCATAGGAAAAAGAGGTACGATTCACCACACATAACTTTGCCCCGAGATCGTCCAAGCGAATAGTTTTATCGACATCCGTTCCCCTCAAAGCAAGCTCAAAGGGGGCCTGGGTGAGTGCGAAGTCAAATGTAGACTCTAAGGTGCTTTTGAACCCGATCCGCCACACTGAGAGTCCTAATATATCATATTGAAAGTTGCTGTAGATTTTCAGTCCCTCTCTAACCAGATCCAAAATAGTTTCTTTGTCTCGCTCGGTCCAATATTTACCATTGTACTTTTCATATAGATCGAAGGAGAAAGCATTGTTTCCCAGGCCCAGAGCGAAGCTGGGTAAAATCAAGATGGAACTGCCGAAGTGTTTACTTGACAGCCCTAAGTTGGCGGGATTCCAGTCTATGGCATCTAGATTGCGGGCTATCCCGGTGTAGGCTCCTGCCGTACCTAAGCTGCGAGCATTAGACCCACCTACTGCCTCAATCCTTTCTCCCACCATCAGAACAGTGGCTATTATACCTGCTGCCACCCAAAATCTCCATTTACTCATTTCTCTTCTCAATTTCTCCTCCTTCGAGTTTTGGTATTCTCATTTTTCTACCATAGAAAGCACAGAGATATATTAATTGCACTATGTTAGAAACCGACTTGTTGGTCTCACCTCTGTGTACTCTGTGGCTCATTTTCTTTCCCTTTTTACTCGGATTCTTCTTTGGTAAACCGTTCTAAGTCCACCTTCAGCTCAACCTCAGCTCTGGCCTTCACATGGATGTAGTCGGTGTTTCTTAATGAGACCCATCCCTCCTGATTCTGCTCCGTTCTTGTACTGTCCAGAATAACTTGGGTCTTCACATAAACTACAGGATTTCTGAAAAGATCGAACTCAGTTGTATCCAGTTCTACAGAGATCGGCCCGTATCCGGGCTCGGATATGGAGCCATCAGCACTGAATATCGGTTGCGGTAGCCGTAGACTGAATAGTGTGTCGGCCTCGGCCTGAGGGGGTGAACTAAAAGCAGTGGAATCTGAGCTGGCCAGGATCAACACCTCGCCGCTCAGGGGACTGTGATTTTCCACCTCTCCAATTAATTTAACATTTTTAACCTCTCTGTTGTCAAACACCTCACGGACATCCTCATTGATCTCTTGCTCTAACACCTCTCCCACCTCCATTACACTATACTTAACCCTAAAGGTAAGGGGGGCGTCCATCTCTACTGTCCCCTCCACATAACTTTCGTCGGTAATATCCACCTGCCCTTGGATAGTAGCCGTTCCAGATATCTCTATCGAGTCTGGCATAATGCTGATTATGTCTCCCGCTTCGATGAGAAAATCTGGGGTCTCCTTTGAAATGGTGATTATCTGCCTTTTCTCTCTCCTCTCCTCCAGCACCCCATTTTCGTCGAACCGTTCAGCTACAACCAGAAGATCCAGCGTGACAGGAGTGTCTATGCCCTTGGTTTTCACTAAGAAATTAGCTTCTTTGAAGGCAATCCAGTCTGGTTCCAATCCCTTGGGCAAGTCTTGTAGAGAGATCCCCTGTCTTGTTCTGGGTACCTCAAATTTCTGCTCTTCTA
>CAZQSC010000083.1:0-10593 GCA_964595705.1 uncultured bacterium
ACTGTGGGTAGGGCCATAAAGCCTAAAATGACCGAAGCGGTGAGACAGGTCAGACCAGTGGGGAGATCAAACACATTCTGCAGCCAAGGAGCTATGATGACCATACCGAAAAAGCCATACACCACCGAAGGGATGCCGGCCAACAGCTCCACCACCGGTTTGGCAATCTCCTTTACTTTGGGATGAGCCACTTCAGAGATATAGGTGGCGGCTGAAACCCCCAGCGGGATGGCTATTATCAGAGCGCCAAAAGTCACCCAAAGGGAGCCCAGAATAAGGGGCAGTATGCCGAAATCAGGAGGGTCGTAGGTGGGATACCAGCTTCTTCCCAGGATAAAATCTTTGACCCGCACGATCTTAAAAATAGGCAAGCCCTCACCAAACAGGACAACCACGATTCCCAGCAGGAAAAAAACCGAGGCCAAAGCAAACAATAGAAGTATATACTTAATCAAAACTTCTTTCCGCCGCCAGTGCATAGAGTTATTGTCCTTTTAGGCTATTTCTCCGTATTCCCTTTTATCAATCCGGTTAGCAACAGCTTTGCCGAACCGAGATTGGTCGCTAAAGGTACATTATGAACATCGCAAACCCTTAGAAGCGCTGAAATATCAGGATCGTGAGGCTGTGCAGTTAAGGGATCGCGAAGAAAGATGACCAGATCCACTTCGCCACTGGCAACAAGTCCTCCTATCTGCAGGTCGCCACCTTCCGGCCCGTGAAGCATCCTTTTAACCTGCAGGGCGGTTTTTTCCATAATCGTTTCACTCGTGGCGCCAGTTGCTATCAGATCGCATTGCGCAAGTCTTTCTTCCTCCTCCTTTGCAAAAGACTATATCAACCTTCTTGGCGTCGTGGGCGATTAATGCCACGATTGGTCTATCTTTCTTCTTTCTTTTCCTCTTAGTCACTATTGTTCTATGTGAATCAGACACAAGGCCACTCCTCCAGTAAATCCAGAGGTTCCTCTGGAAAGGGAAATTCTTCTTTCCAAAATAGGATTTTGGACACTTAATTGCAAGTCTTTTTTCAGGAAAATCTATTTCCGGTTGCTAAAGAAAGCGGGAGCCGACTGACAGCCAGCTCCCCTATATTTGCTCGCAAACTAAAAGTCCGCCCACTTGCAACCCAATTCGTTATTTGACCGGCACAAACCCCTCTCCTTTAACTATCTTTTGTCCTTTGGGGCTGAGGACAAAATCAATAAACTCCTTTGCCAGACCCTTAGGTTCACCGTTGGTATACATGTACAGGGGCCTGGCCAGAGGGTAGGTGCCGGATTTTGCTGTCTCTACACTTGGCATCACTTCGTCAATGGCAATGGGCTTGACCTTCTTGCTCAGGTAACCCAGTCCTACATATCCGATAGCGCCCTTGGTAGAAGCTACAATGGTGGCAACTGCCTTGTTCGAAGCTTGCATCAGGGCATCGGGACGTACCCTCTGTTTATCGAGGGCTAACTTATTGAACACCTCAAAAGTCCCCGAATTCACATCCCTGGAGACTACCACGATGACACCTGAGGTCCCGCCCACTTCATTCCAGCGGTTGATCGCCCCGGTATAAATGGCCTTCAGTTGACTTTCAGTGAGACCATTCACCGGATTTTCGGGATGAACAACAACCGCGATGGCGTCTTTTGCTACTACATGGGCTACCGGGTTGACACCTTTGGCCCTGGCTTTCTTCAGCTCCTTGGTCTTCATTGCCCTGGAGGCGTTGGCAATATCAATGGTGCCATCGATCAGGGCAGCGATGCCTACTCCAGAGCCACCGCCTCTGACCGAAATATTCGCCTCCGGATGCGCTTTCATGAATTCCTCCGCACACCTTTGGGCAATAGGCAGCACTGTCGTTGAGCCTTGAAGGGTCAACTGGTTTTGTTTCTTTCTGCTCCAGGGCCACTGCCATCCCCAGCTCACAGGCGCCAGAATGCTCGTAAGAAGAACACTCATCACGGACAAGATCAAGATCTTTTTGAAGTTGGACATTTTACAATACCTCCTTAATTATGGAAAGTTAGAAGGTTATAGCCCAGGTGTGGCAAATTCCCACCTGAGTTGTGCTAAAAGCTCATTTGCGGGCTTGCTCCCGCTTTTTTCAGGTTGTTTCCTCTCGAAGTTAAGCTGGAGCATAACGCCGGGTTTCCCTTTCTCGCTTCTAACGAAGTGGTAGTTCAGGCCGCTGATCAGCAAGGTGTAGGCATCATCGGCCTTGTCGGTGTCCGGGTCCCAGTGGTCGAGCCGAAACACAGCATCCAGTTTAGACGACAAATTGACCGCTGGCATAACCATAAAACCAGCGCCTTTCTTGTTGAGGCCCTTCCCGGCGGCTGTCATCACATAGATCCCCCAGACATCAACAGGCGCGAAGGCTACTCTGCCGACAATGGCAAGGTTTTGCTTCTTAAAGGTCTTGTGAAAAGAACCGCCTACGGTCACCCCTGGTATTGGTATAAGCCTTAGATTACCCACCAACGCAGGATTGGTATCGATATTTTTGCCTACTTTCTTGTAGCCCTCGCCGTTGACCAGCTCCAAGTGCCACTCACCGTAGCCTTGAGGCAGATTCCCCCCGGCGCAGATTCCGAGATCACGGCTGCCAGCTATGTGGTTCTTGTCTGTAAAGGACTTCTCTATGGTGACATAGTCCCAGTCGTAGACCAGACCGAAGTAGTGTTTCTGCACTCCTACCGTGATCTTGCCTTCAGGAATGACTCCCTTGAAATCTACATAGGCATCTTTTATCTTCACTCCGGCGCCGTGAGGGTCCTCTTTTTTATCGCTGGAGAACAGATCAAGGGTAACCCTGCTGCTGATATCAGGAGCAAAGCAGTGCTCCCACCTGAGATAGCCCCTCTTGATTGCAAAACCGCTCTCCTGGGTCTTGTTGTCCTGCTGTTTGTAAGTATATCTGAACCACCAGTAGGCTTTAATCTGGGTTTGACCAGGGGTCAGTCCAGCATAAGCTGGAACCGACAGGACGACGGCCATTGAGATTAGTACACTGATAACGATTGACTTCTTCATCCATTTCTCCTTTTTTAAAAGGTTTGAGTTTTGTTTGCTTTTGCCCAACTGTAGATTACCAGATCTCTTCTTTTTTCATAGTATCCTCCCCTCCTACATTAAGTTCAAAATTGATTAATCTTACGCTTCAAGAATACAATACAATTGTGAAGACATTATGAAGGAAGTGTTAAGATTGGGTTAAGTCTTGCAGGGAAGCTTACAGAAAAGAGAGAGCTCAAAGTTTATTAAACTTCCGGCTCAAGGATACAATACAATTGTGAAGGTATTATGAGGAAAGTATTAAGATTGGGTTAAGACTTGGGAGTGAATTGAACATCGAAGATCACCGAAATCCGCCGAATTTGAAATACTGTCTAATTTTAATATCCCTTCGGTGATTTTCAGTGTTGGATTCTAGAAAGGTGTAAAAGTAAGTCAGAGAGGGTTTTATCCTCCGGTCTTAGGGAGGTAGATGGTAAACTTCGTCCCGACGCCTACTTTGCTCTCAACGGAGATCTCACCGCCATGGGCAAGAATAATATGCTTGACAATCGCTAACCCAAGTCCTGTGCCGCCGAGCTGGCGGGAGCGCGCTTTGTCCACTCGATAGAACCGTTCGAAGATGCGAGGCAAATGCTCGCTGGGAATCCCTTCACCGTTGTCGCTTACCTCAATTTTGATTCTGTCAAGTTCCTGCGTGGCAGATATCTCAATCTGTCCACCGGAGGGGGTGTACTTATGGGCATTATCCAGAAGATTGGATAACGCCCGCTGCATTTTTTCTTCATCGATCCAGCCATCAAGATCTTCCGGGGTTACAGTGATGTTAAGCATTTGATTCTTCTGGGATAGTCTATCTACAAAAGATGCCACAGTATGGGCTATGAGCTCCTTGAGTCTGATCTTCTCAAAATTCATCGGGAGCTCTCCTGATTCTATGCTCGAAAGCTCCAGTAGGTCATTGACAAGGTTGTCCAATCTTTCGGTATGTTGCTGGATGATTTTCAAAAACTTCATCGAATTTTCAGGATCGCTAATACCGCCCTCCACTAACGTCTCTACAAAACCTTTTATCGAAGTCAACGGCGTCTTCAATTCATGAGAAACATTGGCAACAAACTCCCTGCGTAACTTTTCAAGCTGTTTAAGTCGGGTAATATCGTGAAATACTACCACAACTCCCGAATTATCTCCTCCTTCCGATAGAATGGGTGCTACCTGAGCATAAAGAACGCGTGTCTCAGGAAAGTCAAGTGTCATTTCGATGCCTTCTTCATCACCTCTTGTCAAAACCCTTTTCACCAATGAAATCAACTCTTCTTTCCTTGCCACCTCCCAGAGAAATTTCCCGGTCACCTTTTCCGCCGATAAACCAAGCATCTCTTCGCATGAGGAATTGATGAGCAAAATCCTTTCATCCTTATCTATCACTATTACTCCTTCCGCCATACTGGAAAGAATCGCCCTCAATTCATTTTTTTCCTCGGTTATTGTTCTAATATTGTTTTGTATTTCTTCGGACATCTGGTTTAAAGCAAGAGCTAATTGACTAATTTCATCTTTTGATTTTACCTTAAGTACCCTATATTTACCTTGAGCAATATCCCGTGCCGCCAACACCATCTCCTGCAAGGGTCGAGCAATGGTCTCGGCGGTGAGGAAACTTATGATTAGAGCGATCATAAGGGCCAGCAAAGCCCCCATAGCGATTGCCCGATAAATATGGGCTATCTTCGCCTGCACCTCCGTCAATGGCAACGCTAATCTTACTACACCGATTACGCTACCAGCCTGCTTTAATGGAACAGCTAAATACATCATTTTTCTCTTAAGGGTGCCGCTATAGTGAATACTCTGACCAGTTTCCCCCTTCAGCGCTGCTTGCACCTCAGGGCGATTCCAGTGGTTATCCATCAAATGGGCATCCTTCTCGGAGTCGGCCAAAACCACACCGTCAGTGCAGATTATTGTAATTCTAGCGTCTACTTTTTCTGCTAAACCCCTGACAGAAGATTGCAATCGGTAGATATTCTCGCTCTGGAAATCCTCTCTCAAAATATCCTCCACCAGTCTTGCATTGATGGTGAGCCTGTGAGCAACCCCCTCCACAAAATAGGATCTCAAAGAAGTACCTATATAAACTCCCACAATTCCCAAGCAGAGGAGCACCACAATAACGTAAGTGAGGAATAATTTCCAAACAATACGATTCATTCTATTTTCACCGCAAAGATTCCAGAGGGCATAATACGTAAGAATGGTGAAAAGTGAAACGTAAAACGTGAAATCACGTTTCACGCGTCACGTTTCACGGCTAACCTATATCCTACTCCTCTGACAGTTTCAATTAAATCGGCGGCATCGGCAAGTTTTTTGCGTAAACTCCTGATATGGACATCTACAGTTCTATCGGTCACAAAGGCTTCGTCTTTCCAGACATTATCCAATAGCTGATTTCGAGTAAAAACCTTGCCGCGATGTTGAGCTAGAAACCGCAACAAATTGAATTCAGTGGAGGTAAGAGAGATAGGACTACCTTCAACAGTAACCAAATACTTTCCAGTATCTATAATTAAATTCTCCACTTTGATGATTTCTTTAGGGCTAAGCTTCTTTGTTTTTCGCCTTAACAGAGCTTTTATTCTGGCTAACAATATCCGGGGGCTGAAGGGTTTGGTAACATAATCGTCAGCCCCCATTTCTAAACCTACAACAATGTCAGCTTCTTCTCCCTTAGCCGTGAGCATAATTATCGGAATATCAGAAGTCCTTTCATCACTTTTGAGAATTCGGCAGACCTCAAGGCCATCCATTTCGGGGAGCATCAAATCTAAGACGACTAAGTCAGGCTCTTCCTCTTTTACAAAATGCAAGGCATCCTCACCCGTCTTCGCAGAAATCACTCTATAACCTTCTTTTTTCAGGTTATATTGTAGTAAAGTGAGGATATCCTCCTCATCATCAACAAGCAAGAGTTTCTCTTTAGACATTTCAACCCTTCATTCCAAGCAAATCCGTCATTTCCCCTCTTTGAAGCGTTAATTAGCACTCAAAGTTACTCAGAACACTATATGTTAGATTTGTTTGTCCACGCCTTTTGCGCCTCCAGTAATCCCAAGACTTCTTTTAAGTTGGGAAAGGTTTCCCGAGCTTGACCTCTGCAGGCCAACGCTGCTGCAACATTGGCAAACGAAACAGCCGGAATTATGTTCTCCCCTTGCAAAAGCCGTACTATCAAAACTGCCGCGAAGACATCTCCTGCTCCGTTTACAGAATTTAGTCTAAGACCGTCGACTACCTGCATCTGGCTGCTTCCTTCGCCCTTCACGACCAAACATCCCTGGGCACCCAACTTCGCAATAACATTCCGAGCGCCGTGATTCAGGAAAACCTTAGGCGATATAATCCAAAGTATCTCCAACGGTGTGTTATAAGGGTTTTTCAGTGAGTGGTATACACCTAACGGAAAGAATACTGCATCCTTAGGACCAATAGGAATTTCCTTGTGATCTTCGTCAGCGATCACCACACCATTGCCCGTCAGACAGAAGAAAATCTCTTCTTGATCTTCATGGGAATGGCCAGGCTCGCAAGTTCCTCCCGGTTCAACTACCACCATCCCGAAGGTTAGATGTTTTGACCCCACAGTGGTAGGATCGACCAACTTATAGTTCACCCTCTGTGAAAGTACAATAGGTTCCACCTGATGAGGATTGATTTTGATAGCCTTCTTCGCGGCCGTAGTCCTCCCTCCTTATAATTTCTTTCATGATTTAGCACCATATGATTCATTCCATCTTCCCTTCAGAGCCCAGCATCCTCATTCACCTCCTTTATAGCATCATTGGCTGCAAACAGCGTAGACCATTTAACCACCATCTCGCGCTTTTTGAAATCATAGAAAATCGTGAACCGGCATTGTTTTTTTCCTTCAAACTAAGATTAAATACCCCTATTACTCACCGGTATCCTCATTGTGACCCTTCTTCAGTGCAACCTCCTCAATTTCCACACCTGCACTTCCCGTCCGCTCAGCGTCAGCTTTTGAGTCAGAAGCTTCTGGCCCGAGACCAATTCACTTCGCCGGGTGATGAGATCAAGCTTTTCGTAAGTTGATCCGGAATCGACTACCTTTTCTGAAAAGGTGATTACGCATAAGACCTCTCTCTGCAGTGTGTTAGCAACAAAGACCACCCAATCCATCTTGGTGCGATATACAAAGCTCCAAACCCCTTTTGTCGGCGTATGGATGTAGTTGTTTACACCTAGATTCACCAGGGTTTCGCCCAACTGTGTCAGTTCGATGCTGATTACCTGGGGGGACTGTTCTAATTTCTGCTTGAACTTCTCCATCTCTCCGTTCACCTGGTGAGTCAGGTCCTTGGTAGGAAGTTGTGTGGTTACAACGAGCTTGCCACCATTTTCAACATACTCGGTGATCTTTCTCATCACCTCAACATCCACGAACTCCTCTCCGGTGTAGATGAGCACCTGCTTGTCCAAAGGGTTAACAGTGGCATCGACCAAGTCAAAATCGGTGTCGGTATCAGAGAGGTAGCAAAAAACCCGCCACCAGGCTGAATTTTCCTTGGGGCCGTTGAAGTCCATCCAGTACCTGATCATATCCTTCAGTCCGCGATAACAAGAGATCAGATGGGCGTGATTCCAGGAAAGGTCCCAAAGCAGTCCCACATCCGCTAAATGAGTATCTTTTTTTAACGCCCTAGCAATGCTGATAACCTTCTGATAACTGGCAAAAAATTCCCGTTTCTCCCCCCTTTCATTCACCGGAGAATAGTGCCAGTTGTCCCGATCCACGAACATGTAGTAGTTCAAACCACGGATCCCCAGTGCTAATCCCAAAAGTCCCATAAACTGGACATGTGCATCATCAATCACCCCAAAGGTTTTGTCCATCCCCACCCAGATACCAGCTTGAAACTCTGGCGACCAGGGAAATTTCGTCCGCGTACGCGCCAGACGGTAATACCAACTCACCACCAATGGCTGATCACCTGGTAGCTGAGCCGGCATGTAGTTATCAATACCTATCGTATTTACTACGGTTTCCTCACCACTCCAATCCTGAAAGGTCAAAAACTGCCCGATGTTAGTGTAGGTAGGAATCTCGATCCCTTCATCCCGATACATCTTCTGGCAAATTCTGAGGAATTCTTTGATCTTATCATTGGAAAAGCGAATAGCATCCAAGTTTTGAACGAGGTTTCCGCTGCTAAATTGAGGGAGTGCTATATCTGAAAAATTGTGAAAGGTAGTACCAAACGTCCGGTTTATTTCGTTGATGTCTCCGTACCGAGCTTTCAACCATTTGCGATATAGACCAGTTACCAACTTGCGGTTGTAATCTCTGTTGTGCACATCCTGTGTCAGTTCCTCACCGGTAGATAATGGAAAGGCCACCTCGTTGTCCACTTGGAGTAACAGGATGGGACCTCCTTGTGTAGCCTGTCGGGGAACAAGCACACGGCAGACCGCTTGAATCCACTCCCGGCTGCGCTCCAGAAAAGCCTCATCCAGCCGTTCTCGTCCGCATACATCTGGGGCAGGGCCATTGGTAGGCCATTCAGCGTAGATAAACGGACCAGGACGGATGAACACCCACATCTTCTTTTTCTGACAGAGATCAAGGAAGCCGGCCAGATTGCGGCTGGGATTCGTCTTTCCTTCAAAATCGAAAATACCTTTTTCAACCTCATGAAAATCCCAACAGACGTAAGTAGAGACAATCTCCAGGCCGGCTTCTTGCATAATGTCCAAAATTGGTTCCCAGTAAAGCGGATTGAGCCGCCAGTAGTGGCATTCTCCAGCCACAAGTGGGATGTTTTTCCCGTCGAGAAATAACCCCTCGTGATTAAAACATATGTTCATGGCGCTGTTTTCCTCCGGCTAATATATCCTTTCCAAGATAATATAACCCAGATTCGGAATTTTCACCTTCTGGCAGCCCACGAATTTATTCGTGGACCTAAAAAGCACATCAACAAAACGGTTGATCGTTTTAACGGTGTGCTCCATAAACCTTCCCGCTGTCTCCCTTTCTCATTCCTACCAAGTCTTAATTTCCCATTTCCAAAGCCTGAAGTCTTCTTTCGGTATTTCCCGGTCTCCAATTTCAGTTAATACTCTCGATGCTTCTTCCAAATATCAGGAATCAACTGATAGCGCTCCGGCGGGAGACCCTTGAAGGGAACATTGCTGGTGCAAAAAATATACCCTCCACCGGGTTTACCATGTCGCAGGGCATACTCAGCACTGGCAATCACTTCCTCATCGGTACCAGTCTGCATTAAGGCACAGTTGACGTTGCCACAGAGACAAACCTTGTCTCCTACCAATCGCTTCACCTCAGCGATGTCCACCCCAGCCATAGGATCCAGCGAATGTAAGGCATGTGGTTCGCAGGCTACCAGTTGATCCAAAATAGGCATGATATTACCATCAGTGTGTTTGATCACATAGGCCCCAAGTTCTTTAGTCCTGGCTACCAAGTCCGCCAGATATGGTTGCACAAATTCGGCAAACATCTTTGGCGAAAAAAAAGGTCCATTATTGAAACAATAATCGGCGCAGAATATGAAGCAATCTAACCCAGCATCCACATATTTACGGTTTCGTTCCAGAGCATCTTCTACCATCTGGCGAGCTTTAGCATGTGCTTCATCTGGATGTTCAAAAAACCAACAGGAATACTCCACCATGTCATGGCCGGAGGGAATACTATAAGTGCCATCACCATGTGCGCAAAGCATGTATTCGTCGTCTATCAGTTCTCTTAAGTAGCGTACGGTTTGCAGTGCATCTTCCAATTCCAGATAGTGCACCGGAATGATGGAATACTCCAACTGTGAAAACACATGCACCATATATTCAGCATTTGCCTTCAGACGATATTCTTTTTGCGAGGCTGAAAGGCCCCTCAAATCTTCTTGTCGTAGAAACGCTTTGCCAAACATCTCCTCTTCGAGCTGGAATTCCAGTTCAAATGTAGGAACCATATCTGGTTGCCGTAGTTCCAAAGCAGCTACTGCCCGTTGTTTAGGAGTCATCCTCAAAAGTCTCCTCTTTTGCTTCATTTCTGAGTAAGTTAATAAAATGTGGGAGACGTCTCCAGACGTCGATAAAAATCGAGCTCTGGAGAGCTCTTCCACAAAAATAAATAGAGTACTACTCACGTTCATGCTATTCGCATGGTCAATCCTCCATCGACCGTCAAGACCTCACCGGTAATATAATCATTTTTCACCAGAAAAACAACTGTCTGGGCCACTTCTTCGGGTCTGCCCAGCCGATGCAGCATAATGCGATTATCCATGGCATGCTTTTTAGCCTCAACTGGGGTGACAGCGTGAAAATCGGTGTCAATAATCCCTGGCGCCACAAAGTTGACCCGTACGTTATGCTGGCTAACTTCCATAGCCAGACAGCGGGTCAGGTGCATCACCGCCGCTTTGACCGTAGCATAGGCTGCAATGCCCTTCACGCCGCGCAATCCAGCCACCGAACCTATATTGACAATTGCCCCTTCTCCTCTCTCAATCATAGCTGGCAAGGCTAAGCGGCA
>CAZQSC010000084.1:0-10305 GCA_964595705.1 uncultured bacterium
AATGGCTGCTGCACGGCGCCCAGGCTATGACGGCGAAAGGAAACAGCGCATGGCTTGTAAACGGGGACGTGGGTCTACGGGTGACAATGATAGTCCCTGAGGGGCTTACGATCGAGGAACGGACTGGATATCGAGGAGAGGCCAAAGAGTCGCTACCCTATCTGGCTTTTGTGGCTCCGCTGTGCAAAGGCGGTATCAAGTTCTTGGCGGTTCTTACTCCATACCGGCTGGCTGATGCGTCTGGCCTTCCGGTATTGACGAAGATCGAAGGCGAAAATTGGATTGGAGTGGTCATTGACCGTGAACCGCTTACTACAATTCGCTGCAACCTCCAGGCTGATGGCCGGGTTATGCACGAAAACAGCAACAACAACCTGAACGGCTGGGAGACCGATGCCTTTATCTTCTCTCAGTTAGGCTCGGGGGGTGTAATAAGTGATATTACCTCCTCCGAGGAGACGCCGTTACCCAGGTTGTATGCTTTGCACAACGCATCCTATCTGCGTCGGGACGGGCAGGTGTTCTTCGACTCAGTGGTCAAGGCCTTTGCTGTTGTTTGCCAAGAACCCCAGGGATATCAGGCGATGATTCAGACTCAGCCCAACGTGCTGGTGCGAATGTTTGCTCCCCAGCGTCCCGGTGAGGTATGGGTCAACGGTGTGCGCGCCGAAGATTGGAGGTATGAGGAGAAGGCCAAGCTGGTCACATTCACACTGCCATGTGAGGAGAATGTTGTACAGGTCCGCTGGGAGGTTTGAAGACGATGCCCGACACAGGATAATAATGCCAAAGTCCAAAAGGAAATAGCAGAATGGGAGGCCGAATAATGGCAGAAAAAAGGAAGACGTCTGTCAATTACCTTTCCGCATACCTTTCTGACCACAAGCCGTCGAAGCACTGGGCATATGGTGTCTTGTATCCGCATTCGACGAGGATAGTAGGCCTGGAGGGTGAGGATGCCATAAAAAGCTCTCAGCCGGCCTTTTCGTACGAAAGGTATGATACTCCAGCTCTGGCACAGCTCCGGGAGAGGTATGACCTCGACAGTGTGGTCTCGGGGGCAAACAGTCAATTTGAGGAGTTCGTGTTGCTCAACGAGTGGGTATACAACAAGATTCCAGGCGGTGATCCGGAGCCGGATGTTCCCTGGGACTCGCTGTCCATCCTGGAGGATATAGAGAAAGGTAAGAAGTTTTTCTGCGTGCATTATGCGCTGGTCTTCGTCCAGTGTGCGTTAGCCCTTGGCTACCAGGGGCGGATGGTTCAGATATGGGAGGAGGAAAAGGGGCTTTCGGGGCACTCGGTTGCCGAGGTGTGGTCGGATGAACTTAACAAGTGGATAGCCTTCGATCCATCGGGAAACTTCCACTATGAGAAGAACGGTGTTCCCTTGGGTGCTCTGGAGATCCATAAGGTATGGCTATCAGGGGATTTTGAGGGGTTAAAAGAAGTTCCCAAGATGCCTCCGGACGGGCGCGGCCTTTCCCATGCTGGGAAACCCTATAGCGAGCTGTTCAAAGATGGTGGGCCGAAACACACTGGGATGTACTTTCACCTGCGTATCATAATGCGCACCGACTGGTTCAGTCGTTCCTGGGGCGAAGTTTCGGATCCCCAAGGGCTAAACCCCGAGGTACCTCCTTACCTCCACTCGAGGGATACTCTGCACTGGACGGATGACCGGACACCGCCTTTGGCCAACCACCAGAACACCTCGGTGGAGCGAGAGTTCAATTGGCCGATCAATTTTGTCCGTCTCTGGTTTGATATGAAATGGCCCCTCCGTCTTCTCGACGTCCACATGACGAGCCAGATGCCGAATCACAGGGATTTTATGGTCAGGTTGAACGGGGCCGAGTGGCAGAAGAAGCCGGAGCACTTCGAATGGGAGCTTAAGGACGGCGACAACAAGATAGAGGTGAAGCCGGTAAATCACTGGGGGCGTGAAGGTACGACGACCGAGGTAGTCCTTCATTTCGACAAGGAGGAGGCCGAGGGGGAGAGGAGGAGTTACTGAGGGGGAGATGTCAGTTAGGTCGGCATGTTTTATACATCTGTCCGTCAGTTTATTGGAAGCAGAGGCGTGGTTTCTCGCGAGCGAGTGCACGGCGCCCAGGCTATGACGGAGAGGGGAAACAGAGAAGACGAAAAGCAAAGGTACAAAGAGGTAAGCTAATGACAGAGAATATCATCAAACTTGTGGGGCTCAATCAATCGCCCAACGTGATTTTCTATTCTTTAAAAAATCCTCGAAACCCCATTCGCTATATCTGTCCTGAATGGATTTTGGTGGACGAGAGGCGTATCTGGACTGTACATGGGCTCCAAGGGGTCTTCCAGTTTCATAAGGATGGATCTATAAGTGTGGAGCAGGAGCCCGAAGGTGGTGTGCTTCGCTACAGGGTGGAGATGTATCCATCAACTGAGGAGATCGAAGTTAGCTTTACCATCATAAACCAGAGCGAGCATCCATTTGTGAAGGGATGTGTCGGAGTATGCGTGGATTTCCGACAGGCACCGGATTTTTATGGGTTAGACCTGGATCGAGGAGTTGTTCATTTGCAGGACAGGGGTCTTCTCTCCATTGAAAAGACGGATAGGCGCTTCTCCAGGACAAGCAACATGTTGACTTACTATCTGGCAGGTCAACCCCTGCCAGAGGAGCGCACGGCACCATATGGTTGGGGAGTGAGCGATGATCAACCCGACGCCCCGTTCATCGCCCTGGGGTCCAAAGAGAAGGAGTGGGTACTTGCCACTGCCTTTGAAACGGCGAAGACTCTTAACTACAATGTATGGGCACCCCATCACGGATGCATGCATTCCAATCCATCCTTTGGTCCTGTACCTCCACAGGGGAAGGTTGTGTTACGAGGGAAGATCTATCTTTTTCAAGGGAGAGCGGAGGAAGCATGGAGGCGCTTTCAGAAAGATTTTCAATGAGGCATAAGCATGAATTCTCGCAAGCAAGTAATGAAAATGTTGCGATTTGAAGAATCAGACAAGGTTCCAGGGAATTTCCAAATTATCAAGCGGGCAGTGGACTGGCGCTCCCGCATTACATAGTATACGAGGAGCTTAAGCGATGAGAGCACGCAGGGCAGTCATATATGGTGTCAGAAAAATGCGAATAGAGGAGTTCGATATTGAGGAATCTGAGATAGCCTCTGATGAAGCCCTTGTGAAGACAGAATGCTCGGTGGTTAGTGCTGGCACGGAACTGGCCAACTACACCGGCTTAGATGAGGGGGTCTATACCAAGGACCAGTGGAATTCCTACCCGTGGATCCCGGGATATGGGGCAGTAGGAAAGATCCTGACAGTGGGAAAGGGATTTACCCCGTTAGATAGTAAACATCTAACGGGGTTTACTCGGGCATCAGTAGGAGACCGAGTATTCTACTTTGGCAAGCACGCATCCCACCAGCGGCTTCAACAAGGCGACTTCGTAGCCGCGGTTCCCGACCAACTGGATAGCTCAGTTGCAGTGATGGCTCGGATGGCTTTGATATCTATTACCGCTGTCCAGGTAGCTCAATTTTCAGCGGGAGATCCTGTTGTGATTTTGGGTCTTGGACTGGTGGGCAATCTGGCGGCGCAGCTTTTCAGTCTCTCAGGGGCAAAGGTGATAGGAGTTGATCCTGCGGAAGGCAGGCGGGCCACAGCTTCCCGATGCGGGATCGAACACGTGACTGGGGGAACTGGGGAGCAGGTGTTGGATTTTGTGAGAGAGTTCACCAGCGGCTCGATGGCCGGCGTGGTTGTCGATGCGGTAGGGGACAGCCGAGTAGTACTCCAAGCTTCAGAGCTTGTTGCTCCCTTCGGCGATCTTGTTCTTTTGGGGATTCCTCGGGCGGGGTATGAAACGAACATCACTCCGCTGTTGCGAAAGGTGGGCAAATCGTGGATTACCCTCAAAGGGGCATTGGAGTGGAGAACACCCTTGTTTTCGGTCCCTGGCTTGAGGTTCTCATACGAAAAGAATATCCGCTATATCTTTGAGCAGATTCTCTTGGGAAAGCTCACTATCCAGCCCCTTATCAGCCATATAATTTCACCTGACGAACTGCAGTCTGCATATGAGGGATTGCTGGAGAAGAAGGACGAATACTGCGGGGTTATTGTTCGCTGGGGTTGATTAAAGACAAGCGTAAGAAATCGTGATTCTTACAGGAGGTGTGCCGATGAATATCCTTCTCATAGCAATTGATACGCTCAGCGCCCGGCATATGAGCTGCTACGGTTACCACAGGAATACCACTCCCTTCATCGATAATCTGGCCAGACAAGGTGTCCTGTTCGAGTCGCACTATTGCCAGGCTATACCAACGCAACCTGCCTATACAAGTGTCTATACGGGGCAATACGCGGTGACCCACGGCATCGTCAGTCACGGCGGAACTCGTTATCTCTCACCTAAAGCCCCATGTCTGCCAGCCTTATTGCGCCAGCACGGCTACACCACCTGTGCGGTTGACAATCTTTATGGGATGAAGGAGTAGTTTGCCAGAGGCTACGAATTCTACATCTATCCCAGTACGGAAGACTATGATCAGGCGACTCCCTGTGAGGGGTTTAATGCACGCGCTATCCCCTGGCTGAAGGCTCACGCAGAGGAAAGTTTTTTCCTCTTTGTCCACTACTGGGATCCACACACGCCCTATCTTCCGCCGGAAAGATATCGTTCACTGTACTACGACGGTGATCCCTGTGACCCTGAGAACACCAGTCTGGAGGGTTTTTGGCAACACCCCTTTAGCGAGGGGTGCAAGAGCTGGTTTGACCGATTGCGGCCCGGCATCACCGATGTTGAGTACATCGCTGCCATGCACGACAGCGAGATCCGTTATGCCGACGATGGAGTAAAACAGCTTCTGACTGCAGTCGACGATTTAGGTCTTAAGGATGACACGCTGGTCATCGTCTTCAGCGATCACGGCGAGATAATGTATAAACACGGCATTTATTTCGATCATCATGGCCTGTATGATGAGGATATCCATGTGCCACTCATTGTTAGATGGCCTGGCCAGGCGCGTGCTGGCGTGCGTGTTCCCCACCTGGTGCAGCATATTGATATTGCGCCGACAATCTTAGATGCCGTTGGGATTGAGGTGCCAGATGAGATGGAAGGCACAAGCTTAGTGCCGTACTTGAAAGGTGAGCGCAATGATCCAATCTACCCGTTCTTGGTGACGGAGGAGTGTACCCGGATGATGAAGTGGGGCTTGAGGACGAGGAAGTATAAGTTCATCCTTTCCCGGCAACAGGATTATTTGGAGCTGCCACCGTGCGAGCTGTATGACTTGGATGATGATCCGCGGGAGATGAATAATATCGCCGAAGATTTCCCAGAGGTTGTCCAGGAAATGGAACAGACCCTGGAAGGTTGGATCTCCGATATAATGAGAAAGAACGGGTTGAAAGAGGATCCATTGGTTTCAAACGGCGTGACTCTTGCTGCAGACTGGGTTCGGTGGATCAGGGAGCACGGCTACTGGTAAGTTGCAGGTATGTAGTGGGAGGTTCTGTTAACACGGCAGGGGCAGTTTAATATGGATTCGACCGAGTTCAGGTTATCCGCAAGGTTAATTGGAATTGCCGCATAGATAGCGGAGACGATCTGCTATGAGAGAATGGACCATCGAGGAGATTCGCGATGTCCTTGAGCAGGCTCCACCCTTTCATCCCTATCCGACCTGGGAGGAGCGGGATCGGTGGCATCTATCGGAGTTTAAACAGGTGCTGGAGGCCATAGTAGGGCAGGCGGAACAGATGCTGAAGGAGCCTCTTCTTCCTGCCTTAGCTACCGACTATCTGAGCTTTGCCCGTACCGGGAGTCGGGACCATTGGAGCAAAGTCTTCAAGCAGCGCACCAACCGCCTCGATACCTTTGTGATGGCCGAATGTATCGAAGGAAAAGGACGCTTCTTAGATACGATATTAGACAGTGGATGGGCCCTCTGCGAATGCAGCACCTGGTGCCCACCTTGGCATGCACCTGGTCATACACTTCCAGATTCAGCCTATTTCAAACTCGATCTCACTGTAGCCCACCTGGCTCTTCATCTCGCGCTATCAGTGTACCTCGTCGGTCGGGCTATGGATCAACATCAGCCTCAGTGGAAGGCTCGGATACTCTATGAGTTGGATACCCGCGTTTGGAGGCCGTATCTGGAGCGGGACAACCACAGGTGGTGGTTGAAACCTGTCCCGGGACGGGTTGAGGTGCTCAACAACTGGACGGCGGTGTGCAATAGCGGTATAGTTGGATCTGCGCTGTTATGTATGGAGGACCTCGATCGCCTCGCTAAGATGATCCATCGGGCCCTCTGGTCGCTGGGTTTTTATCTGGACTCGTTTGCCGAGGACGGCGGTTGTCCGGAGGGCGTAAGTTACTGGCACTACGGCTTCGGTAACTACGTCCGGTTTCGTAATCTGCTGTACCAGAGAACCGGCGGTGCGGTGGATCTGTTTGCCGACGAACGCATCCAGTCCATAGCGGTTTTTCCGCTACAGTTCATTCTCTCAGGCGACCAATGCGTTAACTTCTCTGACTGCATTGACACCTTCCGCCCGGCTCCGTGGCTCTGTGCCTATCTGTGGAAGCATCTGGGAATTGAAAACTTCGGCCGACTGGCAAGACGGTCCCTCGAATCCGCCCGTCAGTCTGAGAGCATCGGCGGTATGGCCCATACCCCGGATTTACTTGCCGATTGTGTTGAGCTTTTCTTTCATATGCCAGAAGATCTCCCCTCCGGAGGCCTGATTCATGAGCCTTGTGTCTATCGTCCCTCTCTGGAGTGGATGATATCCCGTCACGACCCCTCGGATGAAGACACTTTGATCTTGGCTGTCAAAGGCGGACACAACGGAGAGCACCATAATCAAAACGATGGTGGGAACTTCATCGTCCATTGGCGTGGCGAATCCTTAGTGGCAGACCTGGGTCGAGGTACTTATGACAAGGATTACTTTGGATCCAGGCGCTATGAACTTCTGGCCTGTTCCTCCCGGGGCCATTCGGTGCCTTTACCTAACGACGTGGAGCAGGCAGCAGGACGCAACTTTGCCGCCCGGGTGCTTGCCCACAGATCGAGCCCTGAGGAGGACACTATTGTACTGGACTTGAGGGATTTCTATCCCCAAGCTGCCGGGCTCGACGCCCTTCAGCGCACAATATCCCTTGTCCGTGAGGGGGCACAGGGGTTCGTGGAGTTGACGGACGAGGTAACCTTTTCTTCGGAGGACCGATGTGATTTTCTGCTTCCCATATATTCTTTTCATACAGTAGAGATTGTAAAGCCCGGCCTGGCTCGGATCCGCGGAGATCGCGGCTCTCTCAGAGTGGAATATGATCCAGAGGTGGTAAAAGCGTCGGCAGAGGTGGTTCCTACCGACGATCAAGAACTCCTGAAACGATCCAGGATTGGTAGTATCTCGCGCCTTGTTTTTCGGTTCAGAAAGCCGGCAAAACAGCGGGCGTTGACCCTCTGGTTTATCCCCGAGGACAAGGAGAATAGGAAATTTATTCCTGTGAGGAAGGAGATCGATTAGAGATCCTTTTTCGGAGAGATGAGCGGCATGGAAAGCGAGGAGTTGGAACAGGCATTTAAGTACTGGAGGAAGAGGGTCTTCTTCTGCCTCTGGATCACATACGGATCCTTCTATCTGTGTCGAGTTAACCTGTCTATTGCTTTACCAGGCATAATGCAAGAATTTGGCTATTCCCGAACAGAGGTTGGTCTGATTGGGACTGCTCTTTTTGTCGCCTACGCTCTCGGCCAGTTCGTTAACGGCCAGCTTGGTGACAAATTGGGGGCGAGAAAACTTATTACTTTAGGTATTTTCGTCTCAGCCATGCTTAACATTGCCTTTGGCTTTGCCACAGCCCTGACCATTATGGCCATTATCTGGGGAGCTAATGGCTATTTTCAATCTATGGGTTGGCCTCCCAGCGTTAAAACCTTAGCCAACTGGTTCCCTCCCCGGCAAAGAGGGAAAGTATCAGGACTATATGGATCCAGCTTCCAGATTGGGAATGCCATTTCCTGGCTGTTTGCTGGCTACCTTTGTCTTCACTATGGGTGGAGATATGTGTTTTGGGTGCCGCCATTTCTCTTTCTCCTCTCTGGGATTCAATTCTACCTCAGGTGTAGAAACTCGCCAGAAGATATTGGATTACCTCCCATTGAGCAATACGAGAGGATGAGAAGAAAATGGGCATCTCAAGATCAGGCAAAGGAGGCAGCGGACGAGAAGACTGATGAGAGACCTAACAGAGATGAACACCTGGGCTTCGGTTTTACTCTCAGGCAAACCGTTGGGAACTCAAGGATGTGGTGTGTGGCCCTGGCTTTTTTATCTCTCGGGCTTGTTAGTTTCGGGTTTCTCTATTGGCTTCCTACCTATATGTCGGAGGTTCAAAAAATTACTATCTCCACGGTTAGCTCAAGAGCAATAGTGTTTCCTCTGGCTGGGTCATTGGGTGCGTTGGTGGCGGGGTGGACATCGGACAGATTCTTTAAGTCCAGAAGGACTCCGATAATTGTCCTTATGTCTATGTTGGCGGGTGTATTCGTGCTGCTCTATTCGAAAATTCCGGTTGGGAGCTCTCTGTTGAGCCTATGCTGTCTGGGCATAGTGGGTTTTATGGTTTTCGGTGCCCACGCCACTATGGTGACAACTGTGCCTATGGATTATGGAACAAGGAAAGCCGCTGCGTCCACAGCGGGATTCATTGATTCATTCGGCTATATAGGGGCGTCTATCGCCGGAGTGGGGACAGGCTGGCTGGTAGACAATTACGGTTGGAATTCTGCTTTCTATTTGTGGGCGGGCGGTGCTTTTATCGCCAGCATTCTAATGCTGCTACTGTGGGCATATATACCACCCGAGCGAGAATATATGTGAATGTGAGAAGTGCTATCTGGTACCCCAAAACATATTATCTGAGGAGAAATAAGATGCAATACCTTGAATACGCCACTGATGCTATTGTTCCATTAAAGTTTGGGGCCTTTGGTGATTTGGCCGTCGGTGATTTTGACGGAGATGGCGAGGATGAGATAATTGCCTCGGGAGGCTGGACTTCACCGGACTCATTGGAGATAACCCATAACCGGGAAGTACACTACACAAAAGCTTTCGTCAGTAAGATTGCCTCCTGGGATGGGGATATTCCTTTGATGAGAGCTCCAATGCACATCGGTCTTCCTACCAGATTACTCCAGGGAGTACCTCAAGCAGAGGGCCATGCTCTGTTGGCGATAGAGGACAACGTGCTTTCTATCTTTAAACTGAAAAGGGGAGAAGAAGCAGCAGGAGTACTCGCCTTTGGAGTTCCCGATAGAATTGCTCTACCCGAGCTAAAGGGGGAAATAAAGGGAAGACCCAGGGGTTTTTGGATGGCCGATGGAGATGCCAGACGACCGGGAACAATCTTGTTAGGAACAGAGGATATGGGAGACTATTTTCCGAAATTAGAGCCTGAAGAGATGTTCAATGCCCCCTTTGAGAAAATAGTTGTCTCCCGCATAGATAAGAACTGGCATTGGAAAGGTGGCCAGGCGATAGGACGATACTACCGCTTGGATAACATCGGTAAGGATAAATCAGAGTATTCACCACCCCAGCTACTTTTGGACAGTGAGGGACATCCGTTAGAGTTACCTTATGGTTTTGGACCGTTATGTGTAGTTAACTTTGATGGGGATGGAGACTGGGACCTTTTGTGTGGTAGCTACCTCAACTATCTATATTACATTGAAGATATTGGTACACCGGATAATCCACAATGGCAGATAAGGGGGGAGGTTTTGGGAGAAGACGGTAAGCCTTTGAGATATCCTGCACCCTATCTCAATCCTGTTCCTGTAGGGTGGAAGCAGCGAAAAAGTGTTCTTTGTCGATGTCGGGGAGGAGAGATCTGGCTGGCCAGATTTGTTCGTTTTTCCGATAATGGCTCTCCCATCTTCTCTCAGCCCAGGCAGCTTATGCAGACAGGAGGAAAACTGGCCTATGATACATTTATTACTCCCGTAGTTTGTGATTTAGATGGTGACGGCAAGCCCGAGATTGTATCCGGATGTGAGAGGGGATATGTTATGCATTTTAAAACAGTAGGGAATACCATTCCTCCTAAATTCACCGCGGGTGAGCACCTTGAAACTGAAGAGGGTATCATCTGGCATTTTCCAGCCAAGGATGGACGGATGAATGTGCAAGGACCGGTAGAGGACTATTTTGGATATACTGGCGTAACTGTGGGTGACTGGACAGGAGATGGCACTTTAGACCTCATTG
>CAZQSC010000084.1:10315-10571 GCA_964595705.1 uncultured bacterium
TTGTAGTTGATATCATGGGTGAGTTTACATTATACCGCAATAGAGGAACGACGAACTCTCCTTGTTTTGCCTCGGGAGAGAAACTTCACCGGCAAGACGAAGTGTTCCAGTCTGTCTGGCGTCAGCGGCCCTGGATAATTGATTTTGACGAAGATGGAGTTAATGAATTAGTAGCCCTTGATCATCTTGGTTATCTACGTTTATACAGGCATTCAAAGGATTCTTACCTCGAAATAGATACAGGAACTATTCTTCC
>CAZQSC010000085.1:0-10337 GCA_964595705.1 uncultured bacterium
CTCCTATCCCCCAGCCACCTGGATTGCCAATGGAGATTATGCTTTCACCCAGGCTGTTTTTTAAGCCGTATAGGGAGCGAAGTCTCCACAAAACCTCTTTATACTCATCCACAATCACATCGTTTACATTCACTCCAGGTTGAAGGAAACTATCTGTCTCCTTACGCAGAAAGCTGGGGTGGACGATCTCATACCAGAGATAGGCAGGCCCCGATTTGTGCCTCACGAAAATGAGACTCCACCTGTGGGGAGAAACTAGCGCTTCTATGAGGTTTCTCTCGCCTCCGGCAGCGTAGATCAGAGTGACATCGGAGGAATTGATGCCCTCTATCTTGGCCACCTCGTCCACCGTCTTCACAGAACTCAGAGGCAGAATCTTAAGGGAAAAGGAAGCGGTCGAGGCTAAGTCCTTCAACTCCTTTTCTATCCTTTCGACTTCCTCTCTCGCATCCTCTTCGCTCTGCAATCCGCCCCATGGACGCCAACTGGTTGCCTCTTTCCTTTGAGGAATTTGATAAGTAAGGATTGGTTTCACTATTAATTCTTTTCTGTTATGAATCTCTCCCATTTTTACTTTAAGCTCCATTTCGGCCTCCTTTTGCCTCTTTTCTCAACTCTCGGGCTAATTCCACCAGATTTTTCAAGGAAGGCACCACCTCCTCCCACCCCCTCGTCTTCAATCCACAATCCGGGTTTATCCAGAAGCTCTCCTTCGGGAACACCCTGAGGGCTCTCTCCACGCTCTCTCTCATTTTCTCGGTGCTTGGAACTGCCGGAGAATGGATGTCCCAGACTCCCAATCCTATTTGCCTGTCGAAGTTCACCGCCTCAAAATACTTTATAATATCACCCTTGCTCCTGGAGGCCTCGATTGTGATTACATCAAAATCCATCTGGATGATATACCCAATAATCTCTCCGAATTCCGAGTAACACATATGGGTCTGGATTTGAGTCTCGGGCTTTGATTGAGAGGTCAGTCGGAAGGACTTTATCGCCCAATCGAAGTATTTATCCCATTTTCTCTTCTTGATGGGAGCCCTTTCTCTGAAAGCGGGTTCGTCTATCTGCACGATTTTTATGCCTTCCCTCTCATAATCCTTTATTTCGTCCTGTAGGCATAGCGCTATCTGATAGGCGACTTCGGAAACGGGAATATCATCCCTCACGAAGCTCCAAGCTATAATGGTAACAGGGCCCGTAAGCATGCCCTTTACTGGTTTTTCGGTCAGGCTTCGAGCGAAACCAATCTCATCAACCGTCATAGGTGCAGGCCTTGAAATATCGCCGTAGATTATTGGAGGCCTATACACCCTGGTGCCGTAGGAAAGAACCCATCCCTTCCGGGTAGTGGCGATACCATCTAACCTCTCGGCGAAGAACTCCACCATATCCGTCCTTTCGAATTCCCCGTGGACCAGCACATCCAGGCCGAGCTCTTCCTGGAGTTTTATCAGCTTGGATATCTCTCTCTTGATGAAGGAGGAATATTCCTCCTCAGAAATCCTGCCAGCTCTAAAAGCCGCCCTTCGCCTCCTGACCTCTGGGGTTTGAGGGAAGCTGCCTATCGTCGAAGTTGGGAAAAGCGGAAGCTTTAAGAACTCTTTCTGCCTTTTAACTCTCTCGTGGTAGGGGACGCTCTTGATGAAATCTTCGTCCTTGAGGTTACTCACCCTTTCTCTGACCCGCTCATTAACTCCAAAGTGGGCAGTCTCTCTATTCCACTCCCGGGCATCTTTTCCATCCCCTTCATAAGCCCGGGCGATAAGGTTTAACTCATATAACCGCTCCTCTGCGAAAGCCAGTCTGCTTAGAAGTTGCTCAGGCAAGCTATCAGATCTTATGGTAACCGGCAGATGGTAGAGGGGGGATGCGTTGGAGATGGTCAGGTTCTCGGCATAGGAGGAAAGCTCCCTTAAAGTCTTCACCGCCCTCTCGATCTCCGTCCTCCACACGTTCCTGCCGTTCACTATACCGGCGATGAGGGTTTTATCCTTTGGGAAACCGTATCTTCGGATCTTTTCGAGATTCTCCTCGCCGTTGACGAAATCAAGCCCGATAGCCTTAACCGGTAGCTCGTAAAGCTCCTCCAAGAAGTCCACGGAATCGTAGTACGTAAACAGGTAAATATCACTGCCAGGAGACGCTATTCTCCCGTAGACCTCCTTTATCAGCCTTATCTCTTCACCGGAAACATCCATCACGAAAGCGGGTTCGTCTATGTGCACTTCAGAGAAATCATCAGTTAACTCTGCATAAACGTCCCCCAGGGCGAGGAGATAATCTCCGAACTTCCCCGGTTCGATGCCCTTGGATAGCTTCAAAAAGGTGAAAGGACCTATCAAATAAGGAATTCCCTTCTTATGTTTTTCCAGCTCCTGTTTCGGCTTATTCCAAACTACACTAAATAGAGGAGCCCGGTGTCCAAAATCTGGGACGAGATAATGGTAATTGGTGTTAAACCACTTCGTTAATTCCAGAGCGTTCTTGCCCCTACACAGATTATAGTACCCGTTGAGATCCTCGCACTCATACAATCCCACCATCAATGCAGTATCGAGCATGTTGTCATAGAGTGTCATCTCTCCCACTGGGAACTTGTCATTCTGCTTTTCGTAAGCGACCAACCTTGACTTTTCCAATTCGTCAATGCCTATTCGAAGCTCATTTTCTGGAATCTTTCTATCCCAATAGTTTTCAATGAGCCTCTTATACTCTCTATTTTCCCCTAATCTGGGAAAACCGTAAGCGTAAGTTTGCATTAGTCTATTCTCCTTTTGAAATGAACCTTCGTTCAACGCCTCCGTAGATATTTACGGATGGCTTGGACGATCAGGCTAATGTGTTTGGGTGTGCTGCCGCAACAGGCACCAATTACGTTCGCCCCAGCATCTACGATTGCCGGGATGCTTTCCGCCATCTCCTGGGGTTTTTGAGGAAAGGCGGTCTTTCCATTTACTATCTGCGGCACGCCGGCGTTGGGCTCGATTACTACCAGCTTCGCACCAGCTTCCTTCATCTGCCGGATGAGTTCGGGCATCATCGCCGCGAGCACGTCGCCGCAGTTAGCGCCCACCACATCTGCTCCAGCTTCGAGCAGACCCTCAACAGCTTGGTTTGGAGACACGCCCATCATGGTTCTGAAACCGCTCTTGACAACGTTGTAGCTCATCGAGACGAAAACTGGCAGGTCGCATATGTCCTCAGCCGCCTTGACGGCAGCAGCTGCCTCGTTGAGGTCCATCATGGTCTCAATAAAGATCAAATCCACGCCACCTTCCACCAAAGCTTTTATCTGTTGCGAAAAGACCTCGACCATATCGGACTCGGTAAGAAGACCGAGAGGTTCCATGAACTCGCTCGTGGGACCCACATCACCGGCGACGTAGACGGATTTCGATGCTCTGGATGCCTCATCTACAGCTATTTCGGCTAAACGTCTGTTGATCAACTTGACCTCAGAATCCAAGCCATATCTCTTGAGTTTTATTCTGCTTCCGCCGAAGGTATTCGTCAGGATTATATCGACTCCGGCTTGGATGTATCCTCTGTGGATCTTCCTTAAGACCTCCTCATGCTCCACCCCCCATCTCTCTGGCGACTCGCCGGGGTTATATCCGAGGAACTGGAGCATAGTCCCCATCGCGCCGTCACATACCACTATCTCTCCCCTATTAAGCCTGTGAAGTAAATCAGTTTTCAAATCTCCCTCCTTCTGTAAAATCAAATCTCCCTCCTTCTGTAAAAATTGACTAAGAGAACGCACTTCCCTTCCCACAAAATTCCTTCAGCGCAACTTCAAGTCTCTATTTTCTTGTTTTCTAAAGTATATTTTAGTATATCCCAGAGCCAGTGTCCACCTCTTTTTACTTTTCTCGCTGCAACTACCTTTATCCTTTGTCTAAATATCGGGCCATCAGTAACAAAGGTATGATACTCTCCTGATTCACCACAAGGGTCGATATTTTCTAAGTCTCTTATATCCCTGACAGACTCCTTATTTATCCATCTGCCCAGCCACTCTGGACCTAAAAGATCTGCTTTAGTGGCTACGACTACTGCCTGGAACCCGGAATCGATGAACTCCCCAATAACCTCTGCTCTGGTTTTTCCCCATAGGGGAAGAATGGCTTTGATGCCTGACTCTCCGCAGACTCGTTCTGCCCATTCTCTGTGCTCTTCAAGGTCAATATCCCCGAATACACCCGCTTCGATATCTTCCCTTTTTAACTCTGAGACAGCCTTCTTAAATTCTTGCTCATAATTTTGCCAGGTGGTTTTTGTCTGAATAATGGGAATTCCTATCGCCTCCGCTTGGGTTTTCAACAGCTTCGAGTTAATTCCGTGGGAGCGAGAACGTTTTCCATCCTCAGAAATCATATTTAGAAGATAGACTATTTCAATTCCTTCCATTGCTTTATAGCAAGAAAGAGAACTCTCTTTGCCACCGCTCCAGGAGATAAAAGCCTTCATTCCATTAAACCTCCAGTACGATAGATATATCAACATGCATTTTCGATGCTTCTTGCCAAATCTCCATTATAAAGTGCTCTTCTTGATGGACATCTTTCCCTGGGACATAACTGACAGCTTTCAAATTTTATTTGGGTCGGAAAAAATATTCCAGAGACTGATTTCGTAAGAATCATCAAAAAGCTATCGGTTAGTCTGACCCCTATCAAATCTTCGAGATTACCAAAGATTGAAAATAATTGTTTCTGTTGGGTAATCGGCCAATCCTTCAAGGAGCCTGGATTCATCGATGAAATGTGTCCCAGAGCATATTCTTTTTTTCAAATGATCCCTGAGATATTTGATGCTGTCTCTCAAGGCCATTTCTTTGATCGTGTCCAGCCAGAATTCTTTCATGAAATCATCAGATGGAACCTGTATGTCATCTAATTCCTTTCCACATGTCACAACATAGGGGAACACTCTTTCTATTCTACCCAAATTGGCTTTGAGGATAGGGCTGGTAAATTTTACTCCACTGATATTGAGTGTGTTTCCATTTTTATGGTCAACGTACGAGACTTCATAGACAGCCTTAGGGTTAATTACCAAGCGGACACTTTCAAGCAACCTTCGAACATTTTTCGAATCATCGCTCTCTTTGTTCACATGTAACCGCTTCAGTACTTGTTCAAGATCCAATTGGACAGGTATGTGCTCTAATATTTTCATAATTGTTTATCCCTTGTTCTTCCACAAATGCGACAGTGAAGCGCTTGCTTATCCATACCCGCACCGCAGAAAGGACACTCCGATTCTTCCCCTTGAGGCGATGGTATTTCCCCTACTACCTTTCTATAAATCTCATAGTAATAGAGGTGCTCCCGGTTTAGAAACCTTATCGAATATTTCCGCTCTTTCTTCTGAAATTCCTCGTCTGATATTTTAGATTCGATAATCTTCCTTAGGCTGTTAAAGCCCGATCCAATCTCAATGGGTCTTTTCTCCTGCCAGAGAATCTGGTGGGGCAGCTCTCCTTCGAATGACTTTCTCAATATCCACTTGCCCCAGGTTTTCCCCTCTTCTCTCACCACTTTCAGGGCCGACTCTGTTTCCAAGGCGAATTCTAAAAATTCTTCATCTAGAAATGGCTGTTGTATACTTATCCCTAATGCCTTGCCCAAGGGGACGGAGTTAAAGCGCATCCTTTTGGCTAACCGGGGAAGGTAGGATTCAAGGTCAAGGTCGAACATGTAAGAATATCCGCAGAAAAGCTCATCTGCACCATCCCCGGTCATAATTGAGGATGCACCTTGTTCTTTTGCCAGTTGAAGGGCAAAATAGGTAGCCAGATCGTTGGGAATGGCGGGATCAAAAGTCTCTAAAATCCTAATCACCTGGGGAATAGTTTCCAGAGCCTCCTGGATTTCTACCTTCGCAATATAATGCCTTCTTCCCAGATGACTGGCAGTCAGGTGTGCATAGTCCAAATCCTTGCCCCAGGAACCCAGGGAAATGGTGAAAAGAGAGGCCCGAGGAGAAATCGAAGCGAGGATGCTGGAATCCAGACCTCCGGAGAAAAGGATTCCTTTGGCCTGATGCTTTCCTACCGCCGCCTTCAACTTTTCTTTTAACTCGATAAAGATTTTTGAATATCTCTGATTAGTCATAAGTGAAAATAATGGTCACAGGTCCAAGTAGATCCCAAAACAGCGGCCAGACCCAGTAAGGATGTGATAAACATCAGTCGATGTGCCTCCCGGATACGTTCCGGTTCAAGTTTTCTAATTGAATTACCTAATAGCGGTTTCATCGACCTTGATCTCTGATAGGAGATTGCACCTCCCAATTGGACTCCCAGTGCTCCGGCCATCGCTGCTTCCCCGTGAGCGCTGTTCGGGCTGGGGTGTTTCCGCCGATCCCGCCAGAATATGCGCCAGGCTTCCTTACCATCCAGATTACAAAGATAGGCTGCTGCAACCATTAAAATGCCGGAGATGCGAGCCGGGACAAAATTCAGCAGATCATCCAGCCTGGCTGAAGCCCAACCAAAATTCTGGTACCGTTCGGTCTTGTAGCCTACCATAGAGTCGAGGGTGTTGCCTGCCTTGTACGCCAGTGCGAGCGGTGCCCCTCCCAGAAGGGCATAGAACAGGGGTGCTATGATGCCATCGCCGATGTTTTCTCCAATAGTCTCCAGCGTTGCCCGAACGGTCTCCGGCTCATTTAAATCCTGTGTGTCTCTGCCCACAATCATCGAGAGGGCCTGCCGAGCTTTGGCGAGGTCTTTATTCCTCAGAGCATCAAATACCTTGTTGCTTTCTGCATACAGACTTTTAGTCGCCAGTGTTGTCCACAGAAGAACAACAGACAGGGTTACCCCAGCAGGGGGATAGATCGCCTTCGCCAACCCGATCAGCACAGTTGAAACCCACCAGGTCCCCCCAACTATAATAACAGTTAGAAATACTCCTGCGACTTTCTCAGACAACGGTAGGCGACGCAAAATCAGCTCAAATCTTGTAGTCAGCCATCCGACGAGCCTAACCGGATGAGGGAACCAATGGGGATCACCCACAAGAAGATCAGCAGTATATGCAATGAGTATCTGGCAGGCTTTGTTCAAGATTATGAGATACAATGGAAAGTGTCAAGTGAACTAAAGTGCGAAGTTGGCCCCACTGCTCTCCTCCCCAATTAGGGGAAGGGCATTTTCTAACGCTTCCAGCAGGGTCTTGTTCTCTCTACGGGTCCTTACGGCTATCCGGAAGAAGGATCTGTCGAGCCCTTGAAAGCAACTGCACTCTCGAATCAAAATCCCCTGATGTCCGAGGAGCCGCCGTAAGGTAATAGCATCCAAAGGGCTGTTATGAATCTTGCACAGGATGAAATTGGCCTCAGAGGGAAAAGGGACAATCCTATCTATTTGCGCCAGTTTGTTGTACAGAAAGGCCCTTTCCTTCCTGATCAACCGCCTTGTCCTGTGAAGGTAGTCTGTACAATCCAAGGCCAGCACACCTGCTCGCTGGGCCAATGTATTCACCGACCACGGTGGCTGGGGCTCTCTTAACTGTTTTATTATTGAGGGATGTGCTACCGCATAGCCCAGCCTCAGGCCGGGAAAGGCGTAAACCTTGGTAAATGATCGGAGCACAATTAGATATTTAAACCGACTGACTTCATTAATCAGAGAGACCCGTTCTGCCATTTCCATGAAGTCCACAAAGGCCTCGTCTACTATTAAGAAAATCCCCTGCCGCTCACATTCTTCTGCGAAGGATAAAAGTGGCTCTTTGGGAATCAGGCCTCCGGTAGGATTGTTTGGATAGCCTAAAAATACCGCTGATACACCGCCAAGCTCCTGAGTTAAATGTCCCAAATCCAGTCGGAATCCTTCATCTTCTCTCATATAAAACCGAATTACTTGGCCGCCAGAGACCCTCACTGCTCGTTCGTATTCGCAGAATGTGGGAACGGGAATTAGTACTGCATCAGAAGTGATAATTCGGGCCAACAGATAGATCAACTCTGAGGCACCGTTTCCGATGAGCAGGGCCTCCGGGTCAATCTGGTGATGGGTTGAAAGCTTCTCGGCCAGATCGGAGCATTGAGGATCCGGATAATGAAAAATAGACGGCAGATGCCTTTTCAATCCTTTCTCTACAGGGGACGGAGGCCCCAGCGGATTGATGTTGGCGCTAAAATCCAAGAATGCACTTTCAGGTAGTCCGAACTCCAGAGCCGCTGCCCTGAGCCATCCCCCGTGACTCCCGTGACTATTATTGTTCAATTCCCTCTCTGGCTCCGACTCCATTCTGGTAGTAATGCTTCACCTCCCGCATCTCTGTCACCAGATCTGCCCTCTCGATGATCTGCTTAGGAGCATACCGTCCAGTGATCACCAGCTCCACACGTTCAGGTTTCAGGTTGATAAAGTCCACCAGCGCTTCAACCGTCAGCAGTCCAAAGCGCAGGGCTACTGTGACTTCGTCCAGGACAATGATATCATACTGCTCTGAGCTCATTGCCTCCGCAGCCCGATCCAACCCCCGCTGTGCCAGGGAAATGTCTTCGGCATCGGGTTTTACCGAGAGGTGAACGGGTGCACTCCGTCCGTACTGCTTCACTATGACTCGACCGTCAAGGGCCTCCAGGGCCTTTAATTCCCCTGAGGGCTGTCCTTTCATGAACTGTCCGATATATGTCCTCAGGCCTCTGCCGGCTGCTCTCAGTGCCAACCCCAGAGCTGCTGTCGTCTTCCCTTTCCCATTGCCAGTGTAGACCTGGATGTAGCCTTTCTTCAACATGTTCACGCCGACCTTTCTTGTAAACTTTTATGCCCCTTTAGGGCACCACGAAGGGTGAAAAAACAACTCAGTTTCTGCTCAAAGGCCCGTCGCCGGGCCGCCTGGGGCCACCCGAGGACGGGTGGGTGAGCATCTATTGCTGCTATTTTGGGAGAAAAAATTGCCAAAATTGCTTTGAATTCAAGTACTTAGCAATTATGGTTATCGATCAGGGCTCTGGGGAGACTGCAGCCTGGGGCTTTCAGCCATAGGTACGAAGTTTCGTTATTTTAACAGTGTTGCTTTCACTGTCTTGGTGGTTCCATCTATCTCCAGTTTGATGACATACATACCGCTGGAGACCGGCTCTCCCGAAAGGTCTCGGCCGTCCCAGATGGCGAGGTGGGTTCCTGGGTCTTGTTGTTGGCACACCAGGGTCTTCACCCGCCGGCCCAGCAGGTCGTAGACCTCCAACCGAACGAACGACTCTCCAGGTCCGCTGATCTGATAGGGGATGACCGTGGAGGCATTGAACGGATTGGGATAGTTCTGTCCCAATGAGCTGCCCAGAGGCGTCAGTTCCGGGCTTGTCTGTTCGGCCACGTCAGTGGTTACTTCGCCCACAAAGGCAATTGAGTTGGGAGGAAGCCCAGTGGAGATAGGACCTGCGAGCAGGTGGTCGTCGGTGGTGTCATAGATATAGATACCCGGGTGCTCCATTGCGCGATCGGCCACATACAGTTCTCCTGTCCCGCTGACTGCCAGATCTGCCGCTGAGCTGACTTCTGCCAGCGGCTCCCCAACGCTTCCATCCACGGGGTTGAACGGTTTCACCACCGTATTCGGCCATGTTCCCATCACTGAGACATAGCCTTTCGATGCTGAGGCCACCGCAATCCCGGAAAGGTTCCCTCCCAGTTCCGTCTCGCTGATCAGAACCCCCTGGTTGGTATCTGTGGCAGTGTCGATCACCTCAAGGCCTCCGTCCGTGGGGTCCCACCAACTGCCTGTGCAGGTCACATAGAGTTTCCCGTCAAACAGGGCCATATCGAAGGGATTTTTCCTCTCCAGTTCAATAGCCTTGAGGACGCTGTCGGTGGTTACATCTATTACCACGATCAGGCTCACGTCGCCCGGATCCCATCCCTTAAGTCTCTGACAGGCCACATAAAGCTTCCCCCCAATAATGGCCATCGATGACATCTGAGGGGCTGCCTCGGCGCTGTCTGTTCCGGCATAGGCGACAAAGTCTGATAGGTCAATCTCTCCGGTCTTATCGCCTGTGGAAGGGTCGATAATCCACAGTGCTGTGTCGCCGTAACGCGAGACATAGGCCTTGTGCTCGCTCACAAAGGCGATATCATGGGGATTGGAGTCATTGCCCACAGACTTCTGGTAGATTATGCCGCCTTCGTCCAGGTTCTCCGGGTCCAGCTTGATGATATCATCGGCGCCTTTGCGCTCGATCACATACACATACCCTTCATAGGCAGTGACCACGAGATCGCTGTGAAGGGGCAGCAGATCGATTGTGGCGGTAGTTTCTCCTTCTGCAATACTGGCCAGGTTTCCGGTGGAATAATCCGTTGTGGTGATCAC
>CAZQSC010000086.1:0-10289 GCA_964595705.1 uncultured bacterium
AAGAAAAGGGACCAAAAGAAGCGCGCTTTCCGTAGGCGTAGGGTAGAGGTAGGCTTGAACCGCTGAGGCCATAAGCTCTCGAGACAACAGAGGGTGGCTTTGGTTCTGTTGGCCGCTGACGGAAAGCGCAACCTCCCCCCCCCACCTCCAGGATTAACCATAAGCGTGGCGATGGGTCCTTGCGGCTATCGCATAGGAAAAACCTAATGAATTAGGCTGACGGCAAAAGCCCTGTTCACAGGGGTTCACAAATTTGGCCAGGGGCACCTATTCCCGCTCGGGAACGTTGTGCCCCCTATGCTACTGTATTCCGCTGGCTTAAAGATACATTTTCCAGATTTTTTGTGAAACTTTAATACCAAAATACCCCTCTACTGCTTACCATTTACTGCCTACTGCCCACTGTTTACTCCCTACTGTTCACCCAGCCAGCGCAAGCTGGCCTTTTTTATCTGGATCTTTTTCCTTGCCAAAAGTTAAACAGAACGGTATATTTTAATATTAGATCATAATGGGATAGGCCGCCCTACAAACAATGAGGGTCGTGAATCTATGGAGGGCAGTATGGCTACAGTAGCACAGATGACGAAAGACGAACTTCGAGAAATGATAGAAACCATCATCGAGCAGAAGCTACTAGAGCTGGTTGGTGATCCCGACGAAGGTTTACCCATCCGAGAAGCCATCCGCAACAGGCTTTTACGCCAAAAGGAAGCGGTAGCGAGTGGAGAACGCGGCGAGCCAATTGAGCAAGTGGTTCGGCGTCTTGGTTTGGAGTAATGGCCGAGTACCGCATTCGCATTCTGAAAGCAGCATCTCAGGATCTGGAGCGACTAGACAAGCCTACAGGACGTCGCATCGTCCAGCGTATCAACTGGCTGGCTGCGAACCTGGATGCGATTCGCCTTGAGGCATTGACCGGTGATCTTGCGGGACTCTACAAGCTTCGTGTAGGTGACTACCGCATCATTTACCAAGTGCTTTGGGACGAAGAGACGATCGTGATCCACGCTGTTGGTCATCGTCGGGAGATTTATCGAAAGCGATGAGGCAGTACAACCTTATGTCGCCTATCACCCGCTGCAGCCGACGCGCCTCCACTGGCGCTGCGGCGGGCGGCTGAGCTTGGTCGATAGATCGGTCGCGTCCCTTGACAATTGAGTAGCCGGAGTTTCGGAACTTCGCAGCCTCCCCACGGCCTGCCCCGTTAGATAATTCCTTTATAGGATGGATTTTGCAGATGGTTTTTCAATATCTAACGGGGCGAGCTTTGGAAAGCTCAGCTACGGGACTTCTCCTCAGGGACCCTGCAGCTCACGGCTATGTCGTCAAGACATCTTTGATCCTCTCGTAAAAAGTCCAGAGTATTCCCTCTCCCTTGAGGGAGAGGGAAAGGGTGAGGGTGAAAGTCTTGATATTTCAGAGACTTTTCCACCCCCTCCCCTTTATCCCCTCCCCCAGGGGAGGGGATAATGCAACTTTTTACGAACGGGTCATCTTTATAATCCCTGTGAAAGCCCAGTTTGTGATAATGGATAAGCGTCTATCAAAAACAGATTGATTCTCAAGATATCCCAAAGAAATCTCTGATATAGTCTCCAAACTCAAGGAGTTCTATAAGCCAGAGATGGTCATACTTTTTGGATCCTGGGCAAGAGGAGATTATTCGGAAGGGAGCGACGTGGATTTTCTGATCGTGAAGCGGACAAAGAGGAGGCCTCTGTGGCGAAGGGTCGATGTGAGAAGAATTGTAGGCACAGATATTCCGATGGACGTTGTGGTCTATACGCCTCGTGAATTTGAAGAGCTTCAGAAAAGCGGCAGTGCCTTTCTAAAAGATGTCCTTAATTAATTTTCACGAAGCTTTTGTTAAGTAACCTCCCTCCTCAGATGGAGAAAGTGAGAGAGTGAGAAAGTGAGATTTCTCTCCACTGAATTTCTCACTTTCACACTTTCCCCCCGTCCCACTTTCACGAGGAGGGAGAGAGCGTGGCCTCGAGCCAGAAGCACCGCTAAATGAACAAGAGGATTTCGGAAAGCACGTAAATGAGCAGGAGCGACCCTCCGTGGTTGCCCAGAGATTGGGGAGCAGTTGTAGCAGGAGATAAGGAGAGGAGTTTTTGGGGTTATGCATATCTTAGTTACAGGAGGCGCTGGATTCATCGGTTCTCACACCGTGGATGCGCTTTCCCGGAAGGGCCATCAGATTCGGATTCTGGATAACCTTCAAAAGCCCGTACATCTGAGAGGCAAGCCTCAATATATCCCTGACGATGTGGAATTTATGTTAGGAGATGTGAGGAATAAGTCGGATTGGGAAAAAGCCCTGGCGGGAGTGGATGCGGTGTATCATCTGGCGGCCTATCAGGACTATTTGCCCGATTTCAGCACCTTTTTCCAGGTGAACAGTGTGGGCACTGCCCTGCTCTACGAGGTGGCCGTGGAGAAGAGACTGGACCTTAAGAAGGTGATTGTGGCCTCCTCTCAGGCTGTCTATGGAGAAGGATGTTACTATTGCCCCCGGTGTGATAAATCTGTGATGGCCCGACAGCGGACCAGGGAGCAGTTGGAACGGGGCCAGTGGGACATCGCCTGCGACGGTTGCGGAGGCCCTATGGAATATACCCCTGGCACCGAGGAGATGGCCAATCCGCAGAATCAATACGCTATCTCCAAGTACAGCCAGGAGCAGATCGCTCTTAATTTGGGATACCGCTACCGTATCCCCACGGTGGTGATGCGCTATTCCATTGTCCAGGGCCCCCGACAGTCCTTTTATAACGCCTATTCAGGTGCAAATCGGATCTTCTGCCTCAGCCTCTATCTGAAAAAATCGCCCCCGATCTATGAAGATGGCCAGCAGATGCGGGATTATGTGAATATTGAGGATGTAGTCCGGGCAAATCTGTTGGTGTTAGAAGACCCTCAGGCTGATTATCAAGTCTACAATGTGGGAGGTGGTAGGGCCTACACCGTCCTGGAGTTCTACCGGATTGTGCAAAGAGTCTTCGACTCCGACATCCCAGCCCGACTGGCCGGCAGCTTCAGGATGGGCGACACCCGCCACGCAGTCTCGGATATCTCCCGGCTGAAGGCCTTAGGCTGGCAGCCGCGCTGGACCCCTGAGAAAAGCGTGCGAGATTATCGGAGGTATTTAGAAGAGCAGACAGATATTGAAGATATTTTAGATTACGCCCAGAAGCGGATGGAACAGATGGAGGTGGTGAGAACAGTAGGGAGTAGGGAGTAAGCAGTAAGGAGTAGGGAGTATGAAATATAGAGGGTTTCGGGACCTGAAGGCTTATCAGCTTGCCTATAAATTGGCTATGGAGATATTTGAGGAGACGAAGAAGTTCCCCAAAGAAGAGAGGTATTCCCTGATAGATCAAATCAGGCGGTCGTCACGATCAATCGTGGCTAACATAGCTGAAGCATGGAAGAAAAGGATCTATGTGAACAGTTTCGTCAGCAAGTTGACGGACAGTTATGCAGAAGAAGGTGAAACAGAAGCTTGGCTCGATATAGCCTTTGATTGTGGTTATCTGACGAAGGAGAAGCATCAACATCTCCGACAGAGGTACGATGAAGTTAGTGCTATGCTTTACAGCATGATCACTCATCCCGACAAATTCTGCACCTGACTTCTGCCTACTGCCTACTGTCTTTATAGACAAAGGAGATAGTCTATGGTCATAAGCCAAACTCCCCTGCGCATCGGCATTGCCGGTGGAGGCACTGACCTGGCCGCATTTTACCGCAGAGAAGCGGGGTGTGTCCTCAATGCAGCTATTGATAAATTCGTCTATGTTATAGTAAAAGAGAGATTCGATAACAAAATCTACCTCAACTACTCCCAGAAGGAGATCGTCGACTCGGTCGATCAGATCCAGCACGATCTGGTTCGGGAGACGATGAGAAAGACAGGTGTGGCCGAGGGTGTGGAGATCACCACCCTGGCCGACATCCCCTCTGAGGGCTCGGGACTGGGGTCATCCAGCTCCATCACCGTGGGATTGCTCAACGCCCTTTACATCTACCAGGGCATCCAGGTGACCGCCCAGACTTTAGCCCAACAGGCCTGTGACATCGAGATTAACATCCTGGGCAAACCCATCGGGAAACAGGACCAGTATATCGCTGCCTACGGCGGGGTCCGGCTGTTCGCGTTTCATCCGGACGAATCGGTGTCGGTGGAGAAGGTCCCGCTGAGAAATTCGGAGATGCTGCTGTTTGGCTCCAACCTGCTTCTCTTCTTCACCGGGAAGACCCGCAAGTCTGACCCTATACTGAGTGAACAGCGACAAAATACAGAGGAGAAACTGGAGGTCCTTCGCCGGATGAAGCGGCAGGCCCTGGAGGCTAAGAACTTGCTTTCGGCTGGAGACTTTGATGCAGTGGGCCGGCTGCTCCACCAGGGTTGGCAGTACAAGAGAGGGCTGGCCAGCTCTATCTCCAATGACCAGATCGACCAGATGTACCAGCGAGCCTTAGATGCCGGTGCCCTGGGGGGAAAGATATCCGGGGCCGGCGGGGGAGGGTTCTTGCTGCTCTATGTGCCCCGGGAAAAACAGAACGCTGTCCGAAAGGCGTTGAACCAGTATCGAGAACTTCCCTTCTTTTTAGAACACGACGGCAGCAAGATCATATTTAACACCCAGAGATATAAATGGAAATGATGAGCTTTCAACAGTACCTGGACCGGTTCTGGCAGGCCTCCGCTGGTGTCGACCTCATCAAAATAGAAGCTTTAGTCCGGCTTTTAGAGGATGCCTATCGCCAGAAGAAGGCCATCTATATCTTCGGCAACGGCGGAAGCGGTGCCAATGCCTCCCATTTCTGTGAAGATCTGGGCAAAGGCACACTTAAGGGAGGGTTCCAAACCGAGCGGTTCCGGGTGATGAGTCTTACTGACAACACTCCTTATATACTTGCCTGGGCGAACGATGAAGGGTTTGAAACCATATTCGAGCAGCAGCTGCGAAATTTTGCCCAGCCCGATGAGGTGGCCATCGGAATCAGCGGCTCGGGCAACAGCCCTAACGTCCTCCGGGCCATCGCCTTCGCCAACTCCATCGGGATGCACACCGTGGGCTTCACTGGTTTTGACGGCGGGCGGTTGAAACCTATGGTAGAATATCCGATCCACGTCCCCATCCACGATATGGGGATTGTAGAAAGCGTCCACCTTCTGATCTTCCATTACATCGTTCACACCCTCAGGAGGAGGACAGTAGACAGTAAGGAGTAGGCAGTAGGGAGTAAGCAGAAAAAACAGTAAGGAGTAGGCAGATTCTCTCCTCTCCCCATGGGGGAGAGGGATAGGGTGAGGGGGAAAAAGAGGCAGTAGGATATAGCGGCGACCTTTAGGTCGCCATAATGGGGTTAAATTGTCAACCCCTCGCTAACCAGATAATCCTCCAGAGGTTGAACAGTTACCAGTCAACCAATCACCAGTCCCTCCCAAGCCAGCGCAATGCTGGCCTTTTTTATCTGGATCTTTTTTCTTGCCAGAAGTTAGAGAAAATAGTATATTTTATTGTTAGGTTTACGATATGATAGACCAGACACTCAGTTGTAGGGGCAACCCTCCGTGCTGGCCCAAGGTACGCCTCTGGGGAGAAAGGCGAGAGCGCCGATTAAAACCGGTGGAGTGTGGGGAATGAAAGAGTCCTACAGTGAAGGTTTAGCCGATCACACTGGCCTCGAGTCATGCGCTGGTGGCGGTAACGGCACCAGCGAAGCATTGACAGGGGAACGTGCAAGCTGGGTATTGAGCTTTAGAAAGTCTACTTAGCGTTCTGGGTGCCTATGTACGTCTCTATTCCTTCGTTCGGCCGAAATCATTCACCGAACCTCCCGGATGAGGTGAGGTTATACCACTTCGGGGCAACTGACGGTGTTACGGGTTCCTGCCATCTCCTGGAGGTGGCAGGCCTGAAGATCCTCCTCGATTGCGGCCTTTTCCAGGGTGCGGATGGAGAGAGAAGAAACCTCGAAGGCTTCCCTTTCGATCCTTCCTCCATAGACTTCCTCTTTCTGTCCCACGCCCATATCGATCATATTGGAAGGGTGCCAAAGCTCATCCATGAGGGTTTCAAGGGCAAGATCATCTGTTCTATCCCGACTAAGGAGCTGATCATGCCTGTGATCGAGGATGGACTCAGGTTGGGGCTTGGGGGTCTGCGCCTCAGGAGCTCTGAGAGGGAGAGGCTTTATCACAAGGTGGAGGATCTCTCCCGGGGTTTTCAGTACGATAAGAGGTTCGAACTGAAAAGGGGTGTCTCCTTCAAGCTCAAAAGGGCCGGCCATATCCTGGGGTCGGCCTTCTTGATTTTCTATATACCACTCAAAGGCAAAAGATATCCGTTCAAGCTGGTCTTCTCAGGCGACCTCGGCGCCCCCTATACCCCGATTCTGCCGGCTCCTTCCCAGTCTTACGGCTGCGATTTCCTGATCTTAGAGTCCACTTACGGCGACAGGGTCCACGAGGGCAGGAGGGAGAGGCTGAGGGCTCTGGAGGATGTGCTCAGAAGGTGCCTGGCCGACGATGGGAAGGTGTTTATTCCGGCCTTTTCTCTCGGCAGGACCCAGGAGCTTTTATACGAGATCAGCGCCCTTAAAAGGTCTGGCAGGATAGGAGATGTGCCTATAATTCTCGACTCCCCCCTTGGGTTTAAGATCACGGACATATACGAGAGGCTTGAGCGTTTCTGGGACGATGAGGCCAAGCGAAGGGTGAGGAGGGGCGATTTCCCGCTGGTTTTTAAGGGGTTTTATTCTACAAGGAGTTTTGGTGATCACAGGGCTGTGCTCGATATGGGCGGCCCTGCTATCTTTATCGCCGGAAGCGGTATGTGCAGCGGAGGAAGGATCCTGGACCACCTGAAGCTGGGGCTGGCCGATGAGCGGAACGACATCCTGTTTGTCAGTTATCAGGCTGAGGGGACTCCGGGGAGGGAGATCTTAAGGTATGCTGAGAAGAGGAACGGATACGTCTGGCTTGAGGGGAAGAGGTTTTACATTCGGGCCAAGGTGCACCAGCTTCACGGGTATTCGGCTCATGCTGATCAGAGGACACTCCTCAGATGGGTTAGGGCAATGAGCAAAAGACCAGCTGAGGTGGCCCTGGTACACGGTGAGGGGCAGGCGAAGATGCATCTGAAGGAGGCGATGGACGGGGGAGGGAACAAGGAAGAAGGATAAAGGAAAAAGGGAAAAGGGAAAAGCGGCAGGGGCTGAAGAGCAAGGGAGCAAGGGTGCAGAGGAGCAAGGGTGCAGAGGAGCAAGGGTGAGAGGGAGAGGGGGAAAGAGCAGATGAGTAGGAAGCCTATTCAGAGTCATCAAGAGCTGCAGGTGTATCAGTTGGCATTTGAAGCGGCGATGAGGATATTTGAGCTGACGAAGGGGTTTCCAAAAGAGGAGCTATACTCATTGGTAGACCAGATGAGGCGCTCTTCCCATTCAGTTTGCGCAAATATAGCAGAGGCTTGGAGGAAAAGGAGATACGAAGCGGCCTTCGTGAACAAGCTCAATGATGCAGAATCCGAGGCGGCAGAGACTCAGACCTGGATAGAGTTCTCCATGAAATGTGGATACCTTCGTAAGGAGATAGGTCATAAACTTAGTCAAACTTACGACTACATAATCGGCAAGCTTGTCAGCATGATACATAACCCATCCCCCTGGTTGATCATCACTCACCGATAATCCCCCCTGCTCCTCTGCACCCCTGCTCCCCTGCACCCTCTCTCCCTCTCTCCCTTGCTCCCCTGCTCCTTTTTATCTCAATCTTTTTCCTTGCCAAAAGTTAAACAGAGCGGTATATTTTATTGCTGGATCATAATGCATTTTCACCCTCCTTGTTGGAAAGTTGACTTAGAGGATCTGGTTTGATATAATATAATGTTTGGTTAGGTTTCTCTTCGGCAACCAGGCCGAATAAGAACAAGGCGGAGCGTAAACATAGGAACTAAAGTTGGGAGAGGAATAGGACAATGAAAGCAATAAAGTATATTTACTGGCAAGATGAGGATATGTGGCTTGGATATTTGGAAGAATACCCTGACTACTGGACTCAAGGCGAAACGATAGAAGAATTGGAAGAAAATCTGAGAGATATCTACCGGGAACTTACCAGCGGAAGTATCCCTTACGTCCGAAGGGTTGCCGAACTGGAAGTGGCATGAAACGAACAAATTTGATACGCGAGTTAGAGAAGATGGGATGTGTACTCATTCGTCATAGGGCGAAGCACGACTGGTATCAGAACCCAAGGACGAAAGTATCTCAGCCTGTTCCTCGTCACAGGGAGATTAAGGAGCGTCTGGCGAGACATATCATCAAAATGTTAAGGGATGAAACCTAACCAGCGCTCGTAGCCGATCGCTGCTCCGCTGCGCTCCGATATAGAGAAGTCAAGAGAGCTGTTAGAAATTTTCTCTCCCTGAAGATTCAACCCAATGTAAAGGAAAACCAACGGCCTCCGTGCCGCTGGAGCCACGTCCTTAAGAGCGATCATTAAATTCGAATGACAAAGCTCAAAATGTGTTAGCGGCTCGGGCAACAGTGTCAACGTCCTCCGGGCCATCGCCTTCGCCAACTCCATCGGGATGCACACCGTGGGCTTCACTGGTTTTGACGGCGGGCGGTTGAAACCTATGGTAGAATATCCGATCCACGTCCCCATCAACGATAGGGGGATTGTAGAGAGCGTCCACCTTCTGATCTTCCATTACATCGTTCACACCCTCAGGGGGAGGACAGCAGGCAGTAAGGAGTAGGCAGTAGGGAGTAAGCAGAAAAACAGTAGGGAGTAGGCAGATTCTCCCCTCTCCCCATGGGGGAGAGGGGTAGGGTGAGGGGGAAAAAGAGGCAGTAGGATGTAGCGGCGACCTTCAGGTCGCCATAATGGGGTTAAATTGTCAACCCCTCGGCAATCAGATAATCCTCTGGAGGTTGAACAGTTACCAGTCCACCAATCACCAGTCACCCCCCGAGCCAGCGCAAGCTGGCCTTTTTATTCCCAATCTTTTCCCTTGCCGAAAGTTAAACAGAGCGGTATATTTTATTGTTAGATCATAATGGGATAAATGGGCCGTGTCCCTTGACAATTGAGTAGCCGAAGTTCAGATATGCCTCTTGTTCTAAGAATAGTTCTTGTGTACATATTCCGAAATGAAAATACGAACCAATATGCCAGGAGAATAATAAAATGCGCAAAATACAACTGGATTTGCAGGGAAGGGATATGATAATTGGCTGGCTGAACATTTCGAGGAACTAGTGTATGCTTACTGCCTACTGCTTACTCCCCACTGTCTTTACCGTTCCCAAAAGCCAGACGGGCAGGAAAAGCACCCTGGCCCCAGCTGGTCTAATCTGGCCATAGTAATCTTTGGTGACTACCGCTGCCTGAGCTACGGGATAGGCGATAAGGAAACTCTGCAGGCCGGAAGGGAGAGTCGCCCTGGTTATTGCCTGGTATTTGACCTCAAAGGGCAGAAGTTGCTCCTCTGCAGCGGTGGTGGGATTGGACTGTAATACGAAATCGACCTCACCCCCGCTTTTGGTACGCCAGAAATTGAGTTCGCTTAAAACGGGCAACTCCCGATAGAGGTGAATAAAAGTGAAGTTTTCCACCAGTGCCCCCCTGTCGGGGCGGATGCTCAGTTCGCCAAATTGCTTCACCACGAGGTTGCGCAGCCCCAGATCGAGGAAAAAAACCTTGGGCATCTTGACTACCTCCCGTTTCTTGCGCCTGAAGAAAGGCGGAACTCTTTTGATGATAAAGGTATTTTCCAGAATAGTCAGGTAATTTCCCAGGGTCGGACGTGAAATTCCCAGATCAGCGGTCAGCGTATTGAGGTTAAGCAAATTGCCTATCCCAAGCGCTAAGAGTTGAGTTAGCCGATTAAATGCATTGATATTTTCGATGCTAAACAGGCTGCCGAGGTCCTTGCGTACGTATGCCGAATAGATTTCACTCAGTAGGTTCAGTTTTTTCTCAACGTTCGGTTCTAATACTACTGCAGGATAACCTCCATAACGACAGTATTCATCAAACTCGTTTTGGAGGGGATGGATGTAAATGTCAGGAGGCGCTGGAGGCAACTTCTCTTCCTGAAAGAGAGCAGACAGCCTGTATTGTTCAAGAACTCGCAACAAGTTGGTCTGATTTTTGAACTGGAGGAATTCCTCGAAAGAAAGGCTGAAGATCTCAAAGACAACCTTCCGTCCCACAAGGGAATCCTTAAACTTGCGGCGAATATTTAGAGTAGAAGAACCGGTAC
>CAZQSC010000087.1:0-10165 GCA_964595705.1 uncultured bacterium
CTCGGCTACCTTCCTCCAGTTGAATTCGAGGAAAACCTAACCTGCAGAGAAAAAAACTGAGCAAATCAAAGCAAAAGTTGCTTAACTAGTTGTCCCCTTTTAGGGGGGCACTCCAATCCAGCATTCGGATGAGGTGGAAACATAAAAAACCTGGGAATGGGGGCTGTTTCCAAGCAGACCAAGATTCAGATTCACCACCATGAAATCCCCCATTTTGATCCTGAAGCCTGTAAGGGGTGTGGAAACTGTGTCCTGGTGTGTCCTCTCGAGGCAGTGCACATAGAGAGTAAGAAGGCGGTGTTGGATGAATCCAAGTGCGCAGGATGCAGGATGTGTATGGAGGTATGTCCGTATGATGCCATAAAGAGGGTGGAAGGCAGCCGAACAGAGTTCTTTAAAGGGATGGCCGATGCTTGCGCCGCAGTGCTTCAGCGATTTCCCAACAAGTTTCTGGCCATCAACATCGTGATGGACGTGACCTTGGACTGCGATTGTCCCGACCAACAGGGTCGCCCTGTGGTGCCCGACATCGGCATTCTGGGTTCAAAGGATATCGTGGCCATCGACAAAGCCAGCCTGGATATGATCTGCTCAGTGCCCAAGTATCCTTTGAGCGTGGTGGCCGACCTTCCCCAGGACTTCGATCTCACCAATCTGCATTACACACCCAAAGAGTTTAGCTTCCAGAAAGTGCTGGGATATATGGAATCTAAAGGTTGGGGCAGCACCAGTTACGACTTAGTGAAACTGGAGCGGCACAGGCCAAGCCTGGAGGAGCGGACCAGGTTTGCGCCCGAACTTGGCTATTTCGAAAGACTTCGAGCACGAGCTCGAAAGATACTGGAACGGAAAAAGGCTCCGGCTTAGAAATCTGAATTAAGAGCCGAAAGAAGATAGGACCTAATGTGTTATTATAAGTTCTCTGAATACCTGAAGCAGAAATTTGGCACCAGGGCCCATAAGATCGGCGTGGATGCGGGTTTTTCCTCTCCCAATAAGAATGGAAAGATCAGCACCGGGGGGTGCATCTTCTGCGATAACAGAGGCTTCAGTTAACACCAGGGTAAAGAGAAAAATGAAAGGGCGGAAAGATGTTCAACCTGAGAGGACACAATACTGATGTGAGAAGAGAGGTTTTAGCAGGTCTCACCACCTTTGTCACTATGTCTTACATAATTGTGGTGAACCCGGCCATCTTAGAAGCAGCTGGTATACCTAAGGGACCTTCTATGGTTGCCACAATACTGTCGGCCGTTTTCGGCACTCTCGTCATGGGGTTTTATGCGAACAGGCCTTTCGCCATAGCGCCTTATATGGGCGAGAATGCCTTTATAGCCTACACAGTGGTCAAGGTACTCGGTTATAGCTGGCAGACGGGTTTAGGGGCCGTCTTTATTGGGGGCGTCCTCTTCACTATCCTTACCCTCCTGAAGGTAAGAAAGTGGTTTGTAGAGGCGATACCGCAGAGCCTGAAATACAGCTTCGCCGTCGGAATAGGGCTGTTTTTGACCTTCATAGGGTTGAACGAAGCAGGCATAGTTACGCTGGGCATACCAGGAGCACCTGTGAAGGTGGGGGAACTCAGCTCACCGCAGGCACTCCTGGCGATTCTTGGCTTCGTAGTGATAGCTGCGCTTCTGATAAGAAAGGTTAGAGGCTCGATATTGATAGGGATAATTTTCATTACCTTACTCTCTTATATTTTTAAGGTTACGGAGCCACCGGAATCATGGATAAGCACACCCCCCAGTCTCGCACCGATATTTCTGAAGCTGAACGTCCTCGGCGCGCTAAAATGGGGGTTTTTCTCGGTGATCCTGACGGTCTTCGTGATGGATTTCGTCGATACGATGGGGACGTTGATCGGAGTGAGTGCCAGAGCTGGAATGCTGGATGAGAAAGGAAATTTGCCTGAGGTGGAAAAGCCCATGCTGGCCGATGCCCTGGCCACAGTGGTAGGAGCGCTTCTGGGGACGACAACCACAGGGACGTATATCGAGTCGGCAGCTGGGATAGAAGCTGGGGGGAGGACAGGATTAACCGCTCTGGTCACAGCTGGACTATTCCTTCTGGCCCTGTTCTTCGCCCCCTTTCTGACGGCAGTGCCCGCTCACGCCTACGGACCTGCCTTAATCATCGTCGGCGCAATGATGTTGGCACCGATCCGCAGAATAGACTTCTCAGACTATACAGAGCTCATCCCCTCTTTTACCGTCGTAACCCTTATGAGTTTCACCTACAATTTAGGAATCGGGATGACGGCAGGGTTTGTAATCTATCCCTTGCTTAAGCTTATCTCTGGCAGGACCAGAGAGGTATCAATCGGCACCTGGGTTCTGGGCGGCCTTTCGCTGATATTCTATATATTCTATCCATATGGAAAATGAGAGAACCAAGCATACACTCAACTTGTTGGCAGCATCCTGGTATCACCCTGAATGAGCCTGATCCCGAGAATAGCTGCCAACAAATAGAAGGTGCTTGGAAAAATAAACAGGCCGCTTAAAAGCAGGAACCTTTAGTGTCCGTTTTTCCAAGGAAATATGTAGCTATAGCTAAATCTCAGAAAAGAAAACCTTGACAAGAGCTCTCTACAGACATAATTTATGATCCCTTCGTAAAAAGTCCCAAATGCTCCCTCTCCCTTCCAGGGAGAGGGTAGGGTGAGGGTGTTCCCCTCCCCTGTGGGGAGGGGAAATGCGATTTTTTACGAACGGATCAATTTATGGCTTCTTAAAAACAATAGCGAAGTTGCCAACTGGCCGGGGTAGGACTCAGAAGGCAATTTTCTATTGCCAGATATATCAGATTTTACTCTCCCCTCACCTCAGTCCTTTTCCCACAGGGCAGAGGAAGTAGTAAGCGACAAAATTGCCCTCTACCCCTGTTGAAAAGGCGAAAAAATCGACAAAAAGGCAAAAATGGTCAGGTTAACACGTTACATAACAGAGAATTGGAATACAGGAGGGCGACAGGGGAAGAGGCATAGTTGTAATATACGTAGAACCAAGGGATTGCAAATTTCGTGAGAGGCACAAAACTTAAAAAGAAAGGAGGGAAGAAAAGTGCCAGCAGTAGTTGATGAGACCCTTTGTACAGGGTGCGGCATCTGTGCAGATAGCTGCCCAATGGAGGCCATCACCGTAGAAGATGTGGCCGAAGTCGATACAGACAAATGTACCGACTGCGGTACTTGTGTCGACGAATGTCCCAACGAGGCTATTTCTCTCCAAGACTAACAAGTCTTGCGCTTTTATACACTATAACTCATGATGTTACATTGAAGAATCAAACAGAAGGGGAAGAGAGTGGTGGGGTACTGCAGGGGCGTTCCAGTTGTTTCTCCCGAAGATACTTAATTAATGGATATCAAAACAGGAACGCCACCTGTATCTCCCCATCACTCCATCTTTCCATTGCAAACAGGGGGAATAAACAGCAGAGCTATTGAAGCAGCGCGAAGCTTCAGCTTCGCTTATGGCGAGCCTAAAAGGCTCGCGCTACTCTAAGGCCAGTTCACGCCCCTGAAGTCAGTGCTTGAATTCAGTTGGGTGCGGTCAGATGTTCTGCCCCTATATCCGTGTGAATTCTATAAATCTCAAGGGGAAACCGATGAAAAAGCTATTTTTCTTGCTTGCCTTGACCCTCTCTCTTTCTGCCGGATGTGCTACCCTATCGGGACGGCAGAATCTCTCACCGAAGGCCACCCATAGGGGAGCCATTGCCCCTTCAGACCTCATCTGTTCTCCGGTGTGGGCAAACGGAGTGTGCCAGATCGACAGCACAGAAAACTCCATTAGCTCTGTCCAAAATGGCGCGAAGATAACCCTGAGGTTTCTTAACTCTGCAGAAAAGAAAGAAAAAATCCGAGGGGAAGGTGTCTTCTCCGAGAACATCTTTGCCGCCGTCTCAGTGAGCGTTGAGAACGGCTCGAAGTCGAAGATAAGGGTGCCCTTTTCCCAGGCAGTGCTTATATGCGGCACAGAACAGTTGGACGTGCTCTCTTACAAGGCAGCTGTGTTGCTGGCCATAAGCAGCACAGCCGAGTATGCCCGACGAGCCACCGAACCCTATCTGAAAGCTGGACTCAGCCCCACCTATGCCAGACAGCAGGTGGTAAGTCAGTCTTTCCAAGCTATATACAGAGAAAGTGGACTGCCCGACTACGAATGGATGGACGAAAAGCCCACCCTGATTATCTTCCCTGGGGTTAGGGTCTCCAGAATGCTGCTGTGGGATGTGGCAAAATTGGGGCAGAAAATCGAAGAAGAGAGGCAAATAAGAGTGATAATCCCTGATGTTGTCCTGAGATTTGACCCTGCTGGCAATCCGAGTGAAACCGTAGATTTCTGGTTCGACTTCCAGATTAAGCAGCAAGGGATACCCTCTCAGTGACACCACCAGTATCCTCTAACAAACCTCTCGCAGGTTCCAAACCTGCGGGAGGCTGAAGCTATAACAAAAACAGAAGGCGGGATGTGGGTTATCTTTTTCTGTTGAGGCTATTATCAGTTGGCTTTGTTGCGGGGACACTGGGGTCGATGTTGGGCATAGGCGGCGGTGTATTCGTAGTGCCTCTGCTCAGTTTACTACTGGGTGTTCCTATCCACACCGCTATTGGCACCAGCATCGTCGCAGTGGTGGCCACCTCGGTGGGAGGAGCCAGTGTTTATGTTAAGAAGGGACTGGTCAATGTGAGGCTGGGGATAATACTGGCCACAGCTACTACCATAGGAGGAATAACTGGAGGGATGCTGGCAGTAAACCTTCGCCCCCAGCCGCTGTACGCTATCTTCGGCATAGTCCTGCTGTACACTTGCTATTGGATGACCAGGCGCTCCCCCTCGGAAGATTCACCTCTCCAGCTGTCAGACAATCCCAACAGCTCCTTAGCTGCCACCTATTATGACGAATCCTTAGAGACCTCCGTCCAATACCAGGTTAAATCCTTGCCCTTGGGGATGCTGATGGCAATACTGGCTGGCAATACCTCTGGGCTGTTAGGGATTGGCGGCGGAGCGGTGAACGTGCCCATAATGCATCTGGTGATGGCCATACCTATGAAGTCAGCAGTGGCTACCAGTAACTTCTTGATCGGCATTACCGGAGTGGCCAGTGCCTTTATTTATTATGCACGAGGCTATGTCAAACCATTCTTCGCAGCCCCTACCGTTATCGGCGTCCTGTTGGGGGCACAGTTAGGCTCAAGATTGGCCCAAAGAACCAAAGGGACCGCGTTGAAGCAGATATTCACTATTGTATTGTTCTTTACAGCGGTACAAATGATTCTTAAGGCCTTCAACATCAGTCTAATACCATGAAAAGCATAGTTTCGCCTTCGTCTCCAGAGAGGTCTACAAAACTTCACCGCTGGTTGAGTCACTTGCTTCATCTCGGGATGCTTTCAAGCCTCTCTCTCATGATCTTAGGGATGTTCTCACTGATCATAAAAGGACGGGAAGCAAGCGATCGGTTAATTCCTCTTGCCCAATTGGTAAGTCGGCTGCTTGCGTTTCAGCCAGAGGCGTTTCTCAATCTGGGCATCTTGATTTTGTTAGCTACCCCTATTTTGGCGGTAGTCACCTTAGTTGCCTTCTTCTGGATACGGAGAGAACGATCTTATGCCTTAGTCTCTGCTGCTGTGGTCTGTGTGCTTCTGTTAAGCATTCTACTGGCACATCGCCTGCTGTGACCTCAATAGCCGAAGCTTTATGGAAAAGTTAAACCCATTCGGAAAAATTCACTGATGATACCGGTTTTTTATTCCCCTATTAGGCCCACCACCGGCACCTCTATTACCGGCTGACCTGGATAGTCAGTGTAGATTTTCACTGCTCCTTCCGCTCTACCCTTCGGTGCATCTCTTCTTATACTCACTACGACCTCATATCTCCTGGTTTCTTCTATCGTGGAAATCTGTGTTGCCAGAAACGGGAGGGGGCTTTCTACTTTCAGCACCTTGAATCTCAGTTTCCAGCGGCTGTAGACAGTTATCTTACGGGACGGAGTGTCTCCCCGCTGGACGAATCCAAAGAAAAGCCTTTCAGGAGACGCGACTATTTCATCTACAACATCGATGGTCACCGGGACTACTATAACCGGCGGCTCAGGGGTATTGGTGCGGACTTTTATTCTTCCCTGTAGTTTTCCCACCGGGATCAGGGAATTCAGATTCACCGCAATGGGGATAGTAACTCTGCCCGATTGCTGGCTCTGCGGCTTTCCTGGGCTTAGATGAATGTATTTCATGTCCGATTCAACCCCAGTTATCTCCAGGCGCTCTCCCCTCTCTCTATCGTCAACCACCACCAGTGTAGTGTCAACAGGCATTCCCCTTTTCACCTCTCCAAAGTCTAACCGCTGAGGAATCACATAGACTGTTGCTCTCACAAATCCTTTTATTTGCAGGGCAACAACCGGGTGCTGAGGGTCGTTTAAGTGCACATAAATCACCTTTTGGAAAGGGCCCCGGTAGCCTTCAGGATTGAAGGTCACCTTAATCTCACCGCTGCGGCCCGGCGGGACAGTGCTCGTGGATAGGACGGCCGCAGTGCACCCGCAGGAGGTGATTACCCGGTCGATCTTCAGTGCCCTCCCGCCGAGGTTATGGAATTCAAACACATGGGTGACCTTCTGTGTCGGGGTTATCGTGTCGAAATCGTACACTACTTCGGGGAATTTAACACTAGGGGCGGTTCTATTACTGTCCTCCTGCGTTCCCTCGGCGGTAGCAATCCCGCAAGATAAGCATGCGATGATCACCACAGCGTATGCGAGGGCACAAACAGTCTGACTTCTCATTTTTCTTTGCTCCCGATTTACAAAGAGAGCCACCTTTTTCGTGCTGAGGCGGCTCTCTGAGGAACTTCGGTCATGCTTTAACGCAAAAGCAGCATCTTTCTGGTCAGGGTGATGGCCTTCGTCCTCAACTGGCAGAAGTAGACGCCGCTGGCCACTGTCTGGCCCTGCTGGTTTGTCCCATCCCACAGTGCCGTGTGCCAGCCAGCTTGCAGACGACCATCGGCCAAAGACTTTACCTTCTGGCCCAAAAGGTCGTAGACTTCCAGATGGACGAGTTCTGGCTGCGGCAGGAAGAAACTGATAGAAGTACTGGGGTTGAAGGGATTAGGACTGTTCTGAGCCAACAGGCAAGGTTCCTCCGCTGTCTTAGCTTGAGCACCAGTGATGCCGATGCTGGCTTGGTTTTTACCGAGCTGGAAGTCAAACAGCTCCACCGCCGCCAGCCGAACCGGAGAGGTCTCTATGGTTGTCTTTAGCACCTTGAACCTCAGTTCAGCCAAAAGTCCCTTGCCGTGGACTGGTTTTGAGTTCCGGCCTAAGGCATTAGCCAGCCAGATGGTGCCTTTATCGAACCTGTCGGCAACTACAAGAAACAGAGGCGTTTTCCCGCCTGCCGAATTGAGGAGATTTCCCTCACCGACTTCGTTGTCTGCTGTTGCCCCCAGCAACTGCAGCACCTCCGGGTCGTAGTGGAGGGTTATGCCATAGGCTTTCAGCTCGGTAGCGCCGTCCAGATAGACATCTACGGCGATCTGGTTGGCATCGGAGGGTAAGATATCCACCCCGTCATACCCTTTTATCACTGAACCGACCCTGGCTATATCTAAGCCTGCTCTGGCGTTGAGGTTTATCCCCTCTTGGGGAGCAGAGGCTATGAGCTTTCCCCGCGGGTAGGGGCAATTGTTGCCGAAATCTGCGCTGAAGATATTGTAGTCAGGGTTATCCACGGTTCGGTTTCCGCTCAGGTCGTATTTTTGCTCGTAGCCAGCATCTCCCTCAGATTCACCGAAGTGATCGACAAACAGTACATAGTCCTCTGTCCAGACTTTGTTATTGGAATCAAAATCACTGCGGCAGGAGGAGGGGATGTTGGTGAATTCGTTGGAATAGGCACCATCGCCAATCTGATTGTGACCCTTCACCACCACATAGTACTGGGTGTTGTTATTGAGGCCGGTTAGTGTGGCACTTGTGCTGCTTGCAGTAGCGCAGTAAGAATAGCCACCACCTGGCGAGGTACTTTTATATATCTTGTAATTAACAGCACCGCAGGCTTGGGTCCAGCTCATGTCGAGTTTGTTATTGCGCGGAACTGCAGCAGTTAAAGTTGGGGCCTCTGGTACATGCCCCGGAGCGGCGCAAATCCAATTGGAGAAATCGCTTTCCATACCGCAATCATAAGACTTCACAGCAAAATCGTATTTGACCTGACTCACGTCGGTTACCGTGGTACTCGTACTGGAGGTCACTTTCATTCCCTCAGAACCTCCACCTTCTTCATAATAATAGACATGGTACTCCTGGGCACCACCGTAGGGGGCCGTCCAAGCCAGCGACACTGAGTTGGAACCAACGGCTGTGAGATGAAGGTTGGTAGGCGGATTAGGCGGTTCTACCCCTGTTGTTTCAACATTGATCTCGGGGCCCTGAATATCTTCAACCGTGGCACGGCAATTCTGGGTGTGCCACGCATCCTCGACGTTAAAGGAAAACCCTATTGTCTGGGTGCCGCCGGGAGAGAACTCGTGGGGAGAAATCTGAATATCCATACTTGACCCCTGCTGGGTTGTGGCGTGAAACTCCCCATCGTACCAATCTCCCTCATGGTCATATACATTTACTCTATTGCCAATGTCAACCACGAGCTTGTCGCCGGTGTCGTCGTTGTAGAGCCTCACTTTATCAAGGTCGAGGTTGGTGCCGTCTGTGTTAACATAAAAGCCAATAGCTGTCACATAGCCCTGCGAATCAATGTATTTCATACCACCTGTGGGCTCTGGCCAGCTATTAGAGTAAGGCAGAATATGCATCGGATTGCGGGCATTCTTCAGCACATCCTGACCCGGATTGTTTGGTGGATTGGAGGTACTGCCCAGAAGGTAGTTGAAGTGAAGGTGATAAGCTACGTTGCCAGAGTTACCGGAGTGGACAAAAGCAGTGCCCTGATAGACAGGATCCTCAATGTGTAAATTTTCGTATAGACCATTGTATTTTAGATGATAATATCCTGTCCGGCAGCCGTTCTCAGGATGGGTCACCTTCACCCAATATCCACCATTGCTACCAGCATTACCCAGGTCTTCGACTGTTCCGGATTTCCAGGGGTAAACCGGCTTTGATGTCCCGTCGGTGGAGATATCTACCCCTTCGTGGATATCATAGTTCCCGTTTGGAAGTCGCCGTGGCCCATAGGCAGAGGTGAGCACATCTGCGTTCGGTGAAGAGGAGTTATGAATGGGCCAGCGGCCTGTCTCGGCGAAAACCGCACCAGTTAAACCAAGAACCAGCAATCCTAACATACTAATCATACAATTTTTCTTCACCTTATCTCCCCTCCTTTCTGGAAACTATGGATGAGAATCTAACAGCATTTTTCGAAAACTCTGCCGACACACCAGCGAAGTTAATATTGGGATCCTCTATTTGAACAGGGAGTATCATTTCATTGAACTGAAACATGCTTTTTGCCAAACCCCCCTCACCCAGTTCAAAGATAGTTCCTCCAAACCTGCTCGAAAAGACGATCATGGCATCCGTAACATGAAGGTTGAGCAAAGTCCCTGGGAGCCTGATCTGTTTAACCCACAAATCAGTTCCATTGCTATTATCAATGAGCCTACAAGACCTATTCCCATTCACGAATACCGTCTTGCCCGACTCCGACACTTGGGCCGGGAAAGCTAACAGACCAGCCCGGGTCCACAGGATATTCCCTTGATCATCTAAAGAGAAAACAGCGCTTTTCCCTAGGGCGTAGTAACCGAACAGAACAATCCTGTTTCCGTCCCTGGAGGCCGTTATCTGAGGATGAGCTATGCCTTCAAAGTCAAAGCGCTTGAAATGGGGACGCATATCCAGTTCCCAGATAGCATTGCCGGTGGCAGAATCAAACAGATAGAGTGTGGGATGCTTGTAATACACTATCCTCTCATCGGTGGCAAATTCAGCAGCCCAGATGCCTATCTCTCCTTCCCTTCTCCACAGGATAGTTCCATCCTTGCCGCCAACCACCACCAGCTCGAGGCAAATCAGCGACGGGCGACCCATTTCATAGCCTTGTTCTATCTTGAATGAATGTGTGCCGTCACCGGGTTTTTCGCATGTCATGATCTGGCCTGCAAAGGCAGCAACGGCCGAACCTGTC
>CAZQSC010000088.1:0-10115 GCA_964595705.1 uncultured bacterium
GATGAGAATCCATTCTAAAACCGAGGGTCTGCGCATTTTTAATCCCTTTCAAGAGGGTACCGAAAACAAAAAGGCACCTCTATGATAAGGTGTCCTTTTTGTTTTACTCCTTAAGATTTTGTAAGATTTTGTCATTTCTCTTCTGAAGATCTTCTCCTCACCTCCGCTTGTTTCATAAAGGGAGTGAGTAGGTCTATGGGGACAGGGAAGATGGTAGTGGAGTTGTTCTCCGAGGCCACCTCGGTTAGGGTCTGCAAAAATCTCAATTGCAAGCTTATGGGCTCCTTAGCCATAAGTTGAGAAGCTTCCAAGAGCTTTGAGGCCGCCTGCAATTCCCCCTCGGCGTGGATGACCTTCGCCCTACGCTCTCGTTCTGCCTCGGCCTGTCTGGCTATTGCTCGCTGCATATCCTGAGGTAAATCCACATGTTTCACTTCTACAATGGAAACTTTAATGCCCCAGGGGTCTGTCTGCTGGTCTATGATACCCTGCAGACGCATGTTAATCTTCTCCCTTTCGGAGAGAAGCTCATCCAGCTCTACCTCTCCTAACACGCTGCGCAGTGTTGTCTGTGCCAGCTGGGAGGTGGCATAGAGATAATCTTCCACCTCAACTACCGCTTTTTCGGACTCTATTACTCGGAAATAGAGCACTGCATTGACCTTAATGGAGACATTGTCCTTGGTGATCACATCCTGAGGGGGGACATCCATAGTGACTGTCCTCAGGCTCACTTTCACCATGCGGTCGATTATGGGAATAAGAAGGATCAGACCTGGCCCTTTGGCTCCCACCAATCGGCCCAGTCTGAAGACCACCCCACGCTCGTACTCCCGCAGCACCCTGACGGCGCTGCTCAGGAGCATAATAGCAATAAATACCAGAAACATCCACATAAGTGCCATTTTAATTACCTCCTTTTTCAATTTGTTGTTAAAGAGTTAACCGTATTTTGCGTAATCTCTGGGTACTTTTTAGCGAACAGCATTGAACCTTTTTATCTGAAAAAATATTAGAGGAAACTTTATCTCTGTGTGCTCTGTGGTTTCTAAAATATACTATTCGGATAAGGCCCAATTTTCACTGCAGGAAGCAGTATAACATAATTTCCTTGAAATGTCAAGCAAAAACAGGTTAAAAACAGAACTGACAGAATAGCATAATCTGATTTGTGCCTATCTCTGGGGTAACACCGAAAGCCAGGGGGCCTTCTTCCCTGTCCAAGCCCCAGAGGTGAGCGTCAACATAGGCATCTATGATAGCATAGAGCTTAATCGCTGACCACCAAAATATGAAAGTATTTCTGCGGCGGCGATGGGAAGTGCTAATGTCGGCGTGCCTTTCTTCAAGTACTATCCGGGTGAGGAAGAAGGATTCGGTGCAAAGGAGGAGAGAACCCTTGAGCGGCTTTTGGTTGTAGAACTGTCCCCATCCGGGAAACAGGGCAGAGCGGATCGCTGCCCCGGTGGGGGATTTGACCTCAGCCTGGGGAAGAGATGTCTTTGCTGTACTGAGAGATACACAGGTAAGCGTACAGAATAAAGTGATTGTGACGGTTCTAAAAAATTTCAAATGAAGACACCTCCATCGATGGCGATCTTAGCTGATCCTAAAAGGGCTGCATCCTCTCCCAGTTGGGTGGGGATCACCCGGACCTTCTCCTTAACCCCTGGGAATCCTCTTTCTAAGATGGTGCGCCTTACCGGCTGAAAGATGAGATCACCGGCATTTGCCAGTCCGCCCGTCAGGGCAACCATCTCCACATTGAGAAGATTTACGGCGCTAACCAGTCCCACCCCCAAAAAAAACCCGGTCTCCTCGAACATCTCCAAGGCGAACTCATCCCCCTTTTGGGCAGCTTCGAACACGGTCTCACTGGTTATCTGTTCTGCCTCGGTCAGCAAGCTCTTCGGTTTTTCCTTTTCTATCCTCTGGCGGGTGCGGCGGGCCATTGCACTGGCAGAGGCGTAAAGCTCTAAGCAGCCGTAGTTACCGCAGCCGCATCTGGGGCCGTTGAAATCCACAGTTATATGTCCGATCTCAACGGCATTCCCGTTGAACCCGTGAAGCAGCCTGCCTCCACAGATTGCACCACCACCTATGCCCGTGCCCAAAGTGACACAGAGGAAGTCGTCCACATCTCTGCCCGCCCCTTTCCATCTTTCTCCTACCGCTACCACATTGGCGTCATTATCCACAGTGACTGGCACACCGAACTCTTCTTCCATGAGTTTCTTCAGAGGGACAGTCCCCCAAGTGGGTAGATTAACCGGAGAGAGGGCCACGCCCTGGAAAGGGTCAAGGGGGCCGGGGGATCCTATTCCTATCCCTCGAAGCTTCTTAAGGGAAATACCCTCCTTTTCTGCCACTGCTCGGATGCCGTCTGCGATCTGCCTGAGAGACACTTCCTGGCTCACATGGGCAAGTACGGGCCGTTTGTCCCTCTGCAGTAGATTCCCCTCCTCATCTATCAGGCCAGAGGCGACATTTGTCCCCCCGATGTCTACTCCCACAAATAACTTCTCCATTTTCTCCTCCTGTTAAGGGGTTCGTAGTGAGCACTTAAGTACCCTCGGACGGACTTAAGCCCACACTGCGAGCCTAACAAGGGGCCCAGATCCCTTGTTTCTTCTTGCCGTTGAGCTCGAGCAACATTCTCAAATCTACGTACTTTATAAAAATAATTCCTTTGCTCGAAAAAGTCAATATAGTTAAATGCAGAAATATTTTTATAACTTGTCCGAAAAATTTTGTAGATTTGCTGCTTTTTACTTGACATTTTTATCAAAGCTTATTAATTTTTACATGCCATCTTTAAAATATAGCAGGAGGGAGAACGCTGCGGCAGATCCTGCAAAAGTGTCCCAGTTGTGGGGCGAGTTTAGAGATAAGTCGTTTGAATTGCGTAAGTTGTGGAACAGTAATTGAGGGGCATTATTCACCTTGCACATTTTGTAAGCTCTCGCCGGAGAGTCTGGGATTCTTGGAGACCTTCGTAAGATGTCGAGGAAACATCAAAGAGATGGAGCGAGAGTTGCGCATATCCTATCCTACCATTAGAAATCGACTCAACCAGGTGATCAAGGAGCTGGGCTACGAGGTGAAGGTCGAGGAAGAACCAGAGCTTGGTGCTAAGCGTCAGGAAATCCTACAGATGCTGGACGAAGGAAAGATCGGTGCCCGTGAGGCAGCCCAAATGCTCAAAGGACTGAAGAGATACAGAGGGGGAGAAAAGGAAGAGTAAGCGAACCCTTTGTTTCTCCCTTTTTTGTTACTCATAGTTATAGTCTTTCTAGGGACCTTAAAGCAAAGAAGGAGGAGAAAGAAATGAACGAAGAGAAGATGAGAATCTTGCAGATGCTTTCGGAGGGCAAAATCTCCGCCGAGGAGGCAGAGGAGCTCTTAGAGGCGCTAGAGGAGAGCAAAGAGGGCCAATCCTCTGATCAGCAAGAGGAGAAATCTAAGTGGACACGGCCCTGGGGGCAAGAAAGATGGGCATTTAAAAAGAAAGGCCCGAAATGGACAGGGATAGGAAAAGGCATCCCTTTTGCAAGCGAGGGCCCTTTCGAAGGACCGACAGAGCGAACAATAGAAGTCCCTGGGGAGACGGAGCTACAGATCACTACCGGCGGTGGTGATGTTAAGCTCTCCAGTACCCAGAAACTTGCTCTCAAGCTCAGGGCTGCTCTCCATCAATGCAAGATAAATAAAGGTGAGCGCCGAGTGGAGATATCTGCTGGAGGCACAGACCTGGAACTGGAGGTTCCACCAACAATTTCGTCCCTTAGGCTCTCTGTCGGCGGAGGTGACATCTCAGTTGAAGGACTCTCCCTTTCGCTGAAAGCAAGGGCGGGAGGAGGCGACTTCCGGGGTGTGCAACTGAAAGGAGCGATAGAAGTCCATGCTACCGGGGGTGATGTGAAATTAGAGAATATTGACTCCCCGGCACTGGAGGTTGCCACCGGTGGAGGGGACATAGATGTCACTATGGGCACAGTGAAAGAGGGCAGGGTTAACCTGCGGTCCGTGGGAGGTGATGTCTGCCTGAAACTTTCACCTGACTCTACCTTTGAAGTCCTGATGGGGAGTTTAGGGGGCGACATCCATACTGACCTTCCACTGGAGGTTGTGGAAAAGAGCGAGCATAGACTCCAGCACAGACTGAAAGGCAGGTCCGGTGGAGGAGGAGCCCAGATCAGCCTCAGTTCCAAAGGCGGAGATGTGAACCTTCAGAGCAGATAAGGGAAAGCACAGGAGAAGAGGGGGGCTACAATACGTCCGTCTTCCATAGTAGTATAGGGGCTTATGCCCTTTTTTTAGAGCTACCTGCATCAACTATCACATTGGCTACTACGTTACATCACTAAACAAGTAGAAAAGAGGTAGAAATGAACCAGGAGAGAATGAAGATTCTGAAGATGCTGGAGGAGGGTAAGCTCAGCGTTGACGAGGCAGCCAAGCTCATCAAGGCCCTGGAGGACTCACAGTCCAAAGAGGTGGTGGCGGGCAGAAGGGCCAGGTGGCTACGCATTAGAGTGGCGGAAAGAGGCAAAGAGACTGCCAGGATCAATATCCCACTTTCCCTATTGAGGTTCGGGATGAAATTTATCCCTCCCCATGCCCGCAAGCAGATGGCCGAGAAAGGCGTCAATCCAGAAGATATTCTCCGGGAGATAGAGTCTGGCGCAGTGGGAAAGCTGGTGGAGGTCGAGCAGGGCAGCGATCAGGTGGAAATCTGGGTTGAATAAAACCTAAATACCGCATCAGAAACCAGAGAGTAATGTGAAAATAAAGTTAAACCTTTATATTGTAATAAGATCTCTCTGTTCACCCTGTTAGATATAACTTTGCAATTTACCTCTTACTTATGTCTTTATTTTATCCAACAGGGTGAACTCTGTGGTCAATTACATTTTTTAGGCAAAAATGAAACCCCCTGACGGTAGAGATCTCTAATTAAGTGAGGAAGTCAAACTACCTGTTAACCGGAGCCTCAGGTTGTGGACAGATATGCAGAACTGCTTCAAAGGTGTCTGGGGGGCGACAAGGAGGCCCTTCGGGAGATAATCCAAAGGTACGAGGTAATGGTCTATAACCTGTCCTACCAGATGCTTCACCACGAAGAGGATGCTAAGGATGCTGCCCAGGAGAGTTTCTTGAAGCTGTTCCAGTCGCTCCCCTACTTCCGTGGGGAATGTAGCCTCAAAACCTGGCTCTACAGGATTGTCTCCAGCGAGTGCATAGCAAGAAGCAGAAGGAGAAGGCGACGCCGAGAAAGGGAAGCGCCGCTGGAGCAACTCAGAGAAATTCCTGATTCTGGCCCTTCGGTCCTGGAGCAGATGGAAAAGCAGGAGACGCACCGCCTGGTGCATCGGGCTGTGGACGGACTTCCAGAGAAATACCGTATAATCATCGTCCTCTATTATTTTCAGGATCTCTCCTATGAACAGATTGCAGATATCCTGCTTTTGCCAATGGGAACAGTGAAGGTTCGCCTTTTCCGGGCGAGGAAGATGCTGGAGAAGAAACTCAAAGAGGTGCTCAGATGAAGTGCCGAGAGACACAACTGTGGCTAAAGCTTTATCTGCAGGGGAAGCTGGATGAGCTCCTTGCTGCTAAAATCGGGCGGCATCTGGAGAGCTGTGCCCGATGTTCGCGGCAGTTGGCACTGGAGAAGGCCATCTTCAGCGGGGTAGAAAGCTACCCGGTGCTGGCTGTGCCCCATGGCTTTGCCGACGAGGTGATCAAAAAATTCACAGAACGCATATCGGTCGAGGAGGCAGCCATCGGAGATCTTCAGGATTTGCCAGGGTTTCTAATTCAGGTGTTAGTCACGAATTTGAAGTTGACGAAAGATCTGGTTCTTCTGGAACTCAGACTGGCTTGGAAGCAGATTCTGGATGTCTTTGCCTATGCAGTGGACTCATTACGCTATGCGGAGGAGAATATAACTGCTGCATTAAAACTCTTATATTAAGACCGAAGGAGGAGAAAAAATGGGCATAAGTGAAGCATTGGCCACTATGACTACGGGCAAACTGATAGCCTTGGGGATATTTGGGGTGATTGCTCTGGGGATAATTGTGGGAGCGATCATAGCGACCTCAGCGGTCCTCGGTCCTGGCCGTAGGGCTGTTGGGGGTGTTTTCCACGAAGGGGAAAGGATGCCCACCTACATCCGTGTCTTAGGGTGGGGTATCTGCCTTTTATCCGTGGGGCTGGGCATCATAATGGCCATCTATGTTCTCCCGTCGGTCAGCGCCTGGGGCATCATCGGAATGGTGCTCCTTTGCGGAGGCCTTGGCCTAGTCGTTTTCTATCTGATTGCCTCCCGGAGGGAGAAATCCCCCGAGAACAAAACACCAGAGTCGGCCGAAAGAGAGGAGTAACCCTCGAGTGCGCCTGTTTCTTTGTGTTTTCTAACTAAACTTTTGATCCTCTCGTAAAAAGTCCAGAATATTTCCTCTCCCTTGAGGGAGAGGAAAAGGGTGTAAGGGTGTCCCCTCCTCTTTACCCTGTTAGATAAGATCCTCTATCTAACAGGGTGAATCCCCTCCCCACAGGGGAAGGGAAATGCGACTTTCTACGAACGGATCATGTTGTCGAGTTAAAGCATTTTCGATGATATTGGGGGTGGAAGAGGGGGGAGAGATTGCGCTTTCCGTCAGCGGCCAACTGAATCAAAGCGAACTGCTGCGCTGTGCTAGACTTACTCCGTGGGTCACCCGAACCTGTTCCCATATTACGCCTACTGAAAGCGCGCTTCTTTTGGTTACTTCTCTGGTAAAGAAGAGTAACAGATAAGGTTTCGCAAAATAAGCAACTTAAATCTTCAGCCTCTGCTTAGAAAACTCTGGGTTTTCTATCCAATAAATAGTAATCTAATAGATTAGGTGTCTGATCGCAATAATTTTTGTGAAAGTTCAGTTCTAAGATATTAAAGGAGGAGTGTATTATGCGCGGATTAGAGTCCATACTAGGGCTGCTGGTTGGCGGGCAGAGCTTCGAGAAAAAAGAAACAAGATCCCTGGATACCTCAGGTTACACACACCTGAAGCTCACCAATCACAACGGGCAGGTGGCCATCGAGGGCTCTGAGCAGAGGGAACTGATGTTGACTGCAACCAAGAAGGTGAGGGCCTGGTCAGACCAGGAGGCCCAGAGGCGTTTAGATCAGATTGAGGTTGCTGTTTCGACAGCGGAGAAACCTAAGTTAAGCATTTTCACGGATGTGTCCAGACTTCATCGCCGATGGCACTGGAGCGTTGACTACCAGATCCGACTACCTAAGAATATGTCCGTCTGGGTAGAAGGTGCCAACGGCAACATCACCGTTTCGACAGTTCAGGGAGAAGCGGAGGTGAATACCAAAAACGGGAACATTTGTCTCTCTGCAATCGCCGGGGAAGCGCGGGTGAAGACTATTAATGGGAACATCAAGCTTGCGGACATCGGTGGCCCAGTGAATGGGAAAACAGTCAACGGAGGTGTCAATCTGCTTGGTGTTCGAGGCCCAGTGACCCTCAAGAGTGTCAATGGCAGTATCCGTGCCCGGATTAAAACTTCGGGCAAAGGAAATGAAAGCAGTCTCCACACCCTGAACGGAAGCATTGAGTTGCAGTTACCAGAGGGTGCCTCCGTAAAGGTAGTGGCTTCTACCCGAAATGGCAGTGTTAGGTGTGGTATTCCGATGGAGGTGGTCTCCCAGAGGCGGAACTATTTAGAGGGAACTGTAGGCTCAGGTGAGGGGAGAATTGAGCTTGGGACAACTAACGGAAGTATAAAGATATCTCAATTCGAAAGGTGAAAGATCCCGCTGGTCCATCTCTGTGTGTAAAGAAATCTCTTCCTCTGTGCACCTAACCAGAAAGAAATGGCCCCTTGGCTTCAAAAATCTGGTTCTGGGCCTGCCAGAGCTAGGTTTCGCGTTTTTCGAACTGAGTTGTAGCGGAGCTCTTCGGGGCTCCGTTGAAGAATCTGTGGAATAGTCGGCAGAGATATCAGCTAAGGCTAAACAGGGCAATCCGCTTTTTCTTCTAACTTGAAACGAACTGTAGCCGAAGCACAGGGCCGCTGTGCTCTATCTCAAGAAGTTCCACTGGCAGGCCGAATATTTCTCCCTGGCCAGCTTCTCTGAAAGCTTCCTCTCTCCGGGGGAAAGCTCACCCGAAACCAACTCCGCCCCAAACCTCCTCTCCCACCCTATTTTCAATGCCTTGGCAAGTTCAGTGAAGGTTAGTGTCCGGCCGAGAATCTGCTTTAGGCCCGCCATTCTCTCCCGGGCCTGCTGGATCAAACAGGCCTTCTGCTCACCAGGGGTCCTCAACACGGTGAACAACCTGTTTATATCCAAATCCATAGGGATGGAGCCATGCTGTAGGATAGTCTTTTCCCGACGGAGCTGAGCACTGCCCACGATCTTTTTGCCCCCAACAGCAAGCTCACACTGAGAGGAGATGTTGAAGCAAGCAGCCGAACCCTCTTTGGCTTTATTCCCCGATTTTGGCAAAACTATCGCTGCCTGTACCCCAAGCAGTCTTAGCCCCTCCTGGATTGCTTCACTGATGGCCCGATAGGAGCCCAGTAGTCCCTCTGGCAAAGGTGGGATTCCCATCGGGACTACTACACTGTAGGTGAGTTCTCTGTCGTGCAGCACAGCTCTTCCACCGGTGGGGCGGCGCACATAGTCTATACCCAATCTCCTGCAGGCATCCACATCTACCTTTCTGAGCATACTCTGGAAATAACCCACCGAGACTGCCGCTGGCTTCCAGCCGTAAAATCTGAGGGTAGGAGGTACCTCTCCCTGGATACAGGCAAGCAGAATCGCCTCATCGACCGCCATATTATAGGCTGCCCCGCAGAAACCGGTTTCCAGCAGACGCCATCTCATCGGTTCCACCTCAAATTGGGTTTTCTGGCTGCTGTCACCTCATCCAGCCGCCCTACAGGGGTATGGTGAGGAGCAGATCTGAGAGTTTCCACATCCTCCTGGGCTATCTTTATCAGCGCCTCAGCAAACCGGTCTAAGGTCTGTCTCGACTCCGTCTCCGTCGGTTCAATCATCAAGGCCTCGTTCACAATCAGGGGGAAATAGATGGTAGGAGGATGAAAACCATAATCAATGAGGCGCTTGGCGATGTCCAGGACCCTGACTCCCCTCTTTTTCTGCTTTGCCCCAGAGAGAACAAACTCGTGTTTACAGATACGGTCGTAGGGGAGGTGATAGTGATCTTTGAGCCTTTTCATAAGATAATTGGCGTTCAGCACAGCGTTCTCTGCCACCTGGTGGAGTCCCTCTGGACCCAAACTGAGCAGATAGGCGTAGGCTTTGACCATCACTCCGAAATTGCCGTAAAAACTCCTCACCTTGCCTATTGAGAGCGGGCGGTTGTAGTCAAGAAGATAGCGGTCTTCCTGTTTTACCACCACCGGCACAGGCAGAAATGGTGCCAAGGCCCTCTTCACTCCCAGCGGGCCTGAGCCGGGTCCACCTCCGCCGTGGGGAGTGGAGAAGGTTTTGTGAAGGTTGAAGTGGAGCAGGTCAAACCCCATATCTCCCGGGCGGGCCACTCCCAGAAGGGCATTCAGATTGGCCCCGTCACAGTAAAGCAGCCCTCCGGCCCGGTGAACTATATCGGCTATCTCCAAAATATTCTCCTCGAAGAGCCCTAAGGTGTTGGGATTGGTAAGCATAATGGCAGCCACATCCTCATCCACCAGCCTGTTGAGGTCCTCTACATCCACGCACCCTCTTTCGTCAGACTTAACTTCTATGGCCTGATAGCCGCAGAGGGCAGCGCTGGCTGGATTGGTGCCGTGGGCAGAGTCAGGAATGATCACCTTGTGGCGCCTCTGGCCCTTGTGTTCGAAGTAGGCTCGAATAATAAGCATCCCGGTAAGCTCACCGTGGGCACCGGCCGCCGGCTGGAGACTAACAGCATCCATTCCCCCTATCTGGGCCAGATACTCCCCCAGCTCGTACATCAACCGCAGAGCCCCCTGACAGAGCTCTTCCGGCTGGTAAGGGTGAAGTCGAGTCAGTCCGGGAAGCGAGGCTATCTCCTCGTTCACCTTAGGGTTGTACTTCATAGTACAGGAGCCTAAGGGATAGA
>CAZQSC010000089.1:0-10026 GCA_964595705.1 uncultured bacterium
CAATTACTGATTCATGCGGAGGGAGGTAATGAAGAAGAGTTTAACTAACTGGATGCTTTGGGGGAGTATGTTTTTATCTTTGGGCTTCATGGCAGGTTGCGGACAAAATCAGATAAAAATTGAATTTGAAGCCCCACAAAATCAGAAAGCAAGGTTGGTCACCAAAATAGGAGCGGCCGAGTTTAATCGATTATTGTCAAATGGATATCTGTTCACAGATATGAAAAGTGGGAAATACTACTTTACTGTGGTAGCCAATGGATATTTTGAGACTAAACAGTGTGATGTGAAGTTCGGGCCCCTGCTCCCCAATTCGGTCAAGACCTATGTGGTAAGGTTTCACATCCCTGCTGCTGACACCACCTGGCCGAGGGGGACAATACTGTTCAGCAGCGACAAAGACGGGGCTGACAACTTAGAGATATATTCTATGCGGCTGGACGGCTCTGGATTGACCAATTTGACTCGTCATGAAGGCTCCGACACCGAACCTTCTTGGTCACCGGATGGCAGCAAGATAGCCTTTGTGTCGAATAGAAACTCGGGGCTAATCCACAGTGCCATATACCTGATGGATGCCGATGGTTCCAACCAGACCAGATTGACCTTCAGCAAGTCCAAAGATTATAGCCCCTGCTGGTCACCAGATGGCACTAAAATAGCCTTTTGTAGTCAACGGACAGGGAAAGACCAGATATTTGTAATGAAGGCCAATGGTGATTCGGTCACCTGTATAAGTGATGGCACTGCCTCCGACAGATTCCCCTGTTGGTCACCTGATGGCGAAAGGATTGCCTTTGTCAGCGACCGGGATGGCCGAGGTGACAAAATTTACTTAATGAGGGCTGATGGGTCCGATGTTATCCAACTGACTGACACTATAGAGATGGACTGGAATCCTGTCTGGTCGCCTGATGGAAATTATATTCTCTTCGACTCCAGCAGAAAAGGGGGACGAGAGATATATCTGATGAAAAGCGACGGCCAGTGGCCGACAAGATTGACCTTAACCTCCGAGAACTATGAATGGGAACCAGTATGGCTGTCCACCGGCCGAGGTTTTCTCACCGCTGCCGACTTAGAAGGCAATTACGATATCTACCTGATGAGCCTCTCAGGTGATCACATTGTAAACCTGACCAAGACAAAAGACTGGAATGAACGCCACCCCAGTTGGCGACCATTTTGACCGATGACCAGCAGGTAGTGGCTAATCGTCTACTCAGGCAGGAGCTTAAAATTTATGACGAATCTTTAAAAACGGTTGTCAAGTCATCAGTGAACTTGCAACCGCTCACTAATTAATCAGTTTCCACATTCTACCCTGGAAGAAGGTGATAAGTTATGTCTAATAGACTCGTGGGGTCTGTTTTGTCGAGCAAAACTAACCCAACACGACTTGTGGGGAGCATCCTGCTTTTGGTATTTATCGGTTGTGCCACTACACAGGTACAGCCCCCCTCTATTCCAGCCGGGAAGGCCATGTTGGTATTGGAGGCCGGTGGGGTTGAACGCCTCAACTTCACCGTCTTTGACCAGAACACAGGGGAAAAACTCCTGGAGGCCACCGGGCTTACTGCTTACCTGTCACCGGGAGTCTATAAGGTGGTCGTTCAACCCGATATAGACCAACCGGTCGTTATTGACAGTGTGAAAATCCAGAGCGAGCTGGAAAAACACATAAAAATCCCTGTGGGAAGGTTCATAATGACCGTCTTCGAGGAGTATACAAACGAACAGGGTGAAGTAAAGATCCTAAGAGTATATCCCCGGTTTACTATATACGACTATACTATGAGTCGTCCCTTGGCTAAGGGAGTAACTACTTCTCCTCCGAAGCGTTATGTCCTTCCTATCGGAGACTATAAAGTGAGCATTGAGCTGATGGGAACCATGGAGGAACGCATTATAAAACCAGTAGAGATAAGGTTTGGTAGGATATATCCAGTGGAGTTTCGGTTCACCAGCAGAAAACAACAATAAGGAATCTCACTGTAGCAAGTTATATTAAAGGGGAAAGCCGGTGTATTGAAATGGGTTGGCTTTCCCCTTTTAAATCGCTTTCCTATACCTATCGAAAAAATCTACCCTTCTTTTTTGAAAAATGGGTTCTCCTTTCGTTCCCGTCCCACAGTGGTAATCTCCCCGTGTCCAGGATAGACTGTTATCTGCCCATCTAATGTCAGCAGTTTCTGTCGAATAGATTCCAGCAGTACCTCCAGTGAGGCGCCGGGAAAGTCCGTTCTTCCTATGCTTCCTTGAAAGAGGGCATCACCAGTGAAAACGGCCCTACCAGGCACCAACAGGCTAATCCCGCCAGGGGAGTGCCCCGGGGTGAAAAGCACTTTAAGACTTAACCCAGCTACCTCTACCACATCGCCTTCCTCCAGCTGAATATCAGCGGGGGGCGAGGTCACAGGGGAAGAGAAAAAATGGGAAAGATTTCCCACCGGATCAGCCAGCAGCGGTGCATCCAATCGATGAATGAGTATCTGTCCTCCGATCTGTTCTTTAATCTCTCGATTGGCACCTATATGGTCGCAGTGACCGTGGGTGTTTATAATCTTATTGACTCTTAGCCGCTTTTGTTCTATCACCTCGAGGATCTCCCGGGCACAGGCACCCGGGTCGATAACTACTGCCTCTTCCCCTTCAGCAGCAGCCACAAGATAGCAATTCGTCTCAAACTCACCCACCACTATTCTCTCAATCAGCAATCGCTCCCTCCTGTAAGTTCTTCAGAAGAAAATCCTGTTAGCTCCTGGACGACGGATAGTTTCCCAAATGTGGTTTCCAGCTTCTCACGGCTCACTCTGCCCTTTTCGGTAATGAAACCGGAGAAATAATCCAGCGGAACTTCCTCAAAATATATGTTCTGTACAGTAAGATACTGGTCAGTTCTCTGACAAATCTGGGCAGGGTCTTCCTGGCGATCAACCACGGGCAGATAGCATCGGGGCAAGAACTTATCAGTCTCAAAGGCAGCATAAACCGGCACTGAAGCAGCCCTGGCGATCAGAGCCACCCCACGGGTCCCCACCTTATTGAGCAGGGTATCCTCTGTGACCCTGTCTGCCCCAACCAAAACAGCATTGGCTCTCTCAATGAACTTGGAAATGGCAGCATCGACAATTAGGGTGCAGTTAACTCTCTGTTGACACAGTCTTAAGGCCATCCGGGTGCCCTCGAACATAGGTCGGGATTCAGGAACAATCACCGTAAATGTTTTGCTCGATTCCCTTGTGTGCATTAAAATAGTTTCAACCAGGCTACTGGCGCTGTAAGTCATCACCACAGCTCCCGGAGAGATAATCTCACTGCCCAGCTCAGCAATCTTCTCCAGGGCCTTTTCAGACTCATTCTGATACCGGTGAATCTGTCTGATAATTAGCTTTCTTGCCCCATCAACGCTGGCAGTCTGGGCAAACGTCTCCTTAGCAACTCCCAGGACAAAATTGACCCTGTTGAAGACCGAGGCCATAGAGGGTTGAGCCTTAATTAGATCTCTGCCAACAGTTACCAGTTCTTCGAAAAGTTCCTCTTTTGAGCCTTCTCTCCCTCTTTGTAGACAATCCAGAAACAGATCCAAGCATCTTCTGCCTAAAACCGAGGCTCCCGAAATATGGTCATCTCTGATGCTCAACGACATCTAAGTCCCCAGTTCATAGAGAAATTTATCCAACTTTCTCCTGAAGATCTGCACCTCGTTGAGTATAATTTCTACTGGAAGAGCAGTATTTTGAATAATTTGTTTGAGTCGTTCTATCCCCTTCAGAACTACATCTCGGTTGGAGCTAGTGTTCTTGCCAATTGGGGAGGAAAAGATCGGAGACAGGACGGTTCCCAAGGCCTTATCTAACAAACGACTCATTATCTTTCTCGCCTTTGCGGATTCAGACTCTTCTAAACCACTATGGACAATCAAAGCAGAAAGATGCTGAAGCATACCGGAGGCAAAAAGACTTCTGTTTATTTGATCCAGTGATATCTCATCGTCCTTAGTCCTGAGGATAATCTCGTAAAGCTCCGCCAGGTCTCCCGAGAGGCTGAATTCAATCCTGAACATCTTCTCCATAAAATTCCCCCTTTTTGCCGTTCATCCTCACTGAATTAGCCTTTCGAGCGCTTACAGTCCCAATTGGTCGCTTATCGCCTGCATTGCTTTCAGACTTATCTCTACAAACTCTTCCAGGCTCAGACCTAAGTTCTTACATTCCAAGATGACTTGGCGATTCACGCTGCGGGCAAAGTCTTTTTGCTTCATCTTTTTCAGCACCGATTTCACCTTCACTCCGGAGAGCTCTCTGTCGGGCTGAACCAGAGCCGTGGCCACAATCAGTCCGGTAATTGTCTCGGCTGAGGCCAGGGCGAAGTCCAGTGGAGTTTCACGCCTTATCCCCGTCTCTTGGTTATGGGATTTGACAGCATGGATAACCTCAGGGGAGACCCCTCGATTGGCCAAGATTAAAGCGGTCATCAGTCCATGTCTGCAGGGTTCCTCCTTTGTCTGCTCGAAATCCAAGTCGTGGAGCAGACCGACTATGCCCCATTGTTCCACATCCTTACCCAATCTCTCTGCCAGGGCCCTCATTATCGCCTCAGACGCCAGACAATGGCGGATGAGGTTCACAGACCCGACCTTCTGGTTAAGTAGCTCCCAGGCCTGTTGGCGGGTGATCCCTGCTGGAGTCTTCTCTGACATATTTCATCCTCCTTGCAGAACAGGGAATAAACCCTGCCCCATAATTCCTTACACAATATTGTTGAATCGGACAGATCTGGCAGCGGGGATTCCGTGCCCGACAGATGGTTCTCCCGAACTTAAGCAGATTCAGATGAAAGGAGTAGGACTTCCCCGGGGGCACCAGACGGTTCATAATTCTATGGGCTTTTTCCGCAGAACTGCCCTCTGGCACTAACCCCAATCTCTTGCAAATCCTGAGGATATGGGTATCTACTGGGAAAACATCCCTGCCACAAGCAAAACAGAGCACCACACTAATGGTCTTTATCCCCACTCCCTTAAGCCTGCAAAAGACAGAGATAATCTCTTCTGTATCCATATCGCAGATAGATTTTAGGCTCAACTGGCCGTAATTCTCCATTATCCAAACCAAAAGGGCTTTGATCCTGGCTGCCTTCTGTTCTGCCAGTCCCCCCACCCGGATAGCAGCGGCGATCTCAGCCGGATCCGCCACCAGCACATCCTCCCAGGTGGGAAACCTCTGTCTAAGAGACTGGTAGGCGCGGTCGCTATTGGTGTCAGTTGTATTCTGGGAGAGAATAGTGCTGATCAATATGTCCAAGGGCTCCTTGACAGGCCGTCGGCAAGGAACTCCGAAGGCGTTTTCTAATATCTCAATCACTTTTCTGATTTTTTGTTCCACTTATGACCAATTCCTTCCAGCTGTAAGAGGGCTTTTTTCCATGCGATCCCGGCTGAGAAACCTCCCAAACTGCCATCTCCCCTCACTATCCGGTGGCAGGGTACTACAATAGGAAATGGATTTTCAGCCAGGGCTCTTCCCACAGCCCGGGCTGCTTTCGACCTCCCCAACTGGGCAGCAACCCACCCGTAGGTGCGCACCTCTCCGTAGGGAATCTCCGAAACAACCCCCCATACATCCTTCTGGAAGTCTGTATGCTCGGAGAGCTCCAGAGGCGCAGAGATTCGGACGGGCTCCCTTGAAAAATACGCTGTCAGAGCATCGATCAACCCAGCTAATTGCCGGTCGGTCACGGGAAATGGAGCAAAGAGAAGTTGATCAGCGAGTTTAAACTCCGAGAGTGTGATGCCTTCTAACTTTCCGTTGTGCCACCGGATTAAAATCTCCCCAAATGGTGTTCCAAAAGGAACTACCAATTTTGCCTCAGCCAAGAGGAACTTGTCATTGGTCATCAGTCATCAGTCATTGGTGATTGGTGGTTGGTCTGACTCTGTTTAGAAAGGTGAAACCCACATTTCCTACTTCAGGTCCTCTTCTGTCCTGCCAATTCCTCCACTAACTTCGCACTTCACTGGGACAGCTCTCTCAGCTCGCCGGAGATAGCCTCGAAATACTTTATCAGTAGCTCCTCGTATTCCCTGGGATAACCCTGCTTTAAGGCCTTTTGGAGCTCGTAGCGGAGCATGTCCTCTCTCTCCCCCAAATCCGGGGGCAAGGCTATCGGCCCGGGACGGGTGCGGTCTTGACCTACCTGTGACTCTCTTTTTCGACTGAAACCTGCCTTTCTCAGCGACCTTTGGGCATCTAAAAGTCGGGAGAGGATTCGCCGCTGCCGCTCTAAGGTCTGTGAGGTCACCTGTTGCCTCTGGAGGTCTTGGGCTACCTTCTCCATCTCCTGGCCCAACTGGTCGATTCTGCCCAGGATATCTCGTCTTCTTCCTATCCTCTGGGCGAGCCCCTCAATTGCCCTCTGCAGGGCCATCTGCTGGGCGGCCAGTGAAGCCAGAAGGGCCTGCTGCTGAACGGAAAGGCCTTGTTTGCCTTCAAACTGTTGAGTAGCTTGATTAAGCTGCTGCTGTTGCTGGCTTAATTGCTGCAATTGCTGCAACAATTGGTTGAATCCGGTTGCCGAGGATGATTGAGAAAGGGCAGAAAGCGACTGATACAACAGAATGGCCGTGCGGTTCAGTGCCCCCAGCGCTTCTCTTTGCCGGAAGTTCAGCAGATAGAGATTTCTAGCCTCCAAAGCCGATATTGCCCCATTTATCTTCTTGATTGCTAACCTCAAAGAATTAGTTATGTTATTGCTTACCCAGAAACTCTTTTTCGCCACCTGCTCCAGAGACTGGGCTACCCCAGAGGCCCCCTCTCGAAGCTCCTGCTGGTCCTGCCCCATCTCCGCCAACCAAAACTCCAGGGGAGAGTCCACTCCTCGGTGCAGTGCTTCCTCCTGTCGCTGGGAGAGGTAAAAAAGGTCATGTAGTGCCCTTTCCATCTCTCTGGCGACTTCAGCCCTATAGCCTTCCAACATCGCTTTCTGTAGGTCTTTCAACCTGGCGGAGAGCTGGTTCAGGTCGCTTAAGATTCCCTCTTCCATTTGCTTGGCCTCGGTGGTCTCTCCTCCCTGTAAAAGGGAAACCGACTGGTGCATCCTGAGCACTAAAGCCTTTTCGTCGATGAACTCTACCTGTGACTCTATCTGCTTCTGCCAGGCAGAACAGAGTCCCTTCAGCCGTTCTAAGCTCTGTTTCAGCCCTTCTGTGTCCCTCCTTATCGCCTCCTGTCTGCCGGCCAACCTCTCTGTCTCGGCCCCTGGTAGGGTGCTCTCTTTGAGCAACCCCTGTCGCCTCACCAGCTCTTCTGCTTGTTTAACCACGGCATCCATCTGCTGTTCTCTCTGCAGTTGTTTTAGGATGGAGATGGCACGTTCTATGCTTTTTTGAAGCTCCTCCTGGGAGAGATTGAACTCTTTGAGGGCCTGCTGAAGCTGTCGGGGAACAAGCTGCTCCATTGCCTGGCGAAGTCCTTCCAAGGCCTTTTTCATCTCGGGGGTGAAGGTCTGCTCCAACAGGTGCCTCAACTGCTCCAGCTTTCTCACCGTCTCCAGTGTAACCAGGTCCCTTTTCTCCAATTGTTGGCTGATCTGATCTATCTGTTCGGAAATTCTGCCCAGCTCCGTCGCTACCTGTTCCTGAAACTCTATGGCAGTCTGGAGTTCTCTTTTCTCATCCCAGGTGAAGCTCCGGGCCTTCAGGGCCTTGCGTCTCAATTCTTCTAAGCGCTCCCGAGTAGTCTGCAGTTGTTGAACGATCCTCTCCATCGCAGCCATCTGCGCGACTTGCTCCTCTTCGCTTCTTTTGAAGATCTCCTCAATGGAGGGGAAACGCACCACGAAGCGACGACTTTGGGCCGATTTTGGACCCGACAGAGAGTCGTTGTCGTAGACCCGAACCCGGTAGAAGAGGGAATCACCGGGCAGGAGGTTCAAATGGGCTAGATCCCAGATGTACTGTTCTTCCACTCTCATCTCAGAGGTGGAAGAAATAGGGATTTGCTCTCGATGGAGGGAAAGCGAATCTGCACCTGCCCTGTGGAAGAGCAGCTCCATTTTGGAGAAACCGAAATCATCCACCGCTTCAACCCGCAGAGGCAAAAGCATATCCTCGGCTAACTCAGTATCCTCTCCGGGCTGAACAATCCTCACCGCCGGGGGTTTATCCCGGATGGCCTCAATGCGGTATCGGATGGGCTGGTGATTATGTCTACCCTGGGTGTCCGTAAGCTCAATATAGTATTGGTCGTCTTCCCGGACCAGAAGCTCTGTTTTCGCAACGCAATAGTCCACCTCCATCCTCACCGGCCGCCGGTGGTCGAATACTAACCTTGCCTCCTCAAGCGGTTTGTTCGTCAAGATCTTAAGCGAGACTTTAGTGCCGACCACTGCGGAGATATGGCCTGTGCTCTCCACTCTGCTTCCCAGACGGGTGTAAGCAGGAAACTGGTATTGGAGAAATATCTCCTTCACCGTCGGCAGTTCATAGACTTCCGCCCGGAACAGGGGGCTTTGTACCCACCCTGCCTGGACATAATAGGCTATGGAATCTCTGAGTTTGTCAAAGGTGCAATAGAGGGTATCAGAATCAGGACTGTTGGTACGAAGGGTAGTTTTACTCCATTGCTTAAGGGAAGAGGAGAGCGGACGGGAAAAGAGGTTCACCTCCGCGGGGATTCTTCCAGCAAGGATTATCTTTACCTTCAGATCCTCGCCTTTTGACACGGCGGTATCTCCTGGAAATACCCGGATGGTGACTTCGGGGGGGCGCACAAACCGGGTCGAAGGGGACAGACATCGTCCCAGCGCCTGCTTAAGAGAGGGGGAAAAGGCCAGCAGAAGTGAAATCCACAGACAACCAACGGCTGCTGCAGCCTCAAAGGATTTGAATAAAGGTTTTTTGTCAATTACCCGATGAAAATCGATATTCCGGGCGATCTGGTCTGCCTGGAGCACTGTCTGTTCAATCATCTCCTGGGAGTAGCCTTCAGAGTTTTCGGTCCGTTTCTCCCACAACTGTAAGGCTCCAATCAACCTCTGCTTGAACTGAGAAAAGTGGTTTTCAACTGTAAGAGCGAAGTACTCAAGTCCCCCTTGTCTGAGCAGGGGGATTATACCGTAGATAAGGAAAACCAAGGCACTGCCTACGGCCACTACCAGTGCCAGAAGGGTTCGGACAGAAGGGGAAAGCCAGAAAATGGTCTCAGTCAAGGTGAAAAGCAGCCCTGAGCCGAGGAAAAAGAGAACAGCCAGAGAGAGTCCCCGCAGACATTTTGTCACCCTCCACCGGCGGCGTAGGCTCAAAAGATGTCTATTTAGACTCTCGTATGCTTGGTCGACCGGCCTTTCCATATCTATCTCCTTGCTCTCCTGGAAGGTATTGTCATATATTAGATTGGCAGAGGGGAGCGCTTGCTAACCTTTGGAAAGTCCTCTGTTTTTTCTGCTCTAAATATAAAGTGATAGTGTAGGAAAATCAACAGAAAAGTCAACAGGCAACTTCCTCTATACTTCAGTTTCGGGTGTGCTATAAATTTTAAGAGGAAAAATTTCTCCATCCTAATGGAAATACCTTGACAAAATAGGAAAAATTATGTAATATAAGAGCTGCTCTCAGTAAGTGGGTTCAAACAGGGCTCCCTCCAGATTTGGAACTTCCCAAGATATTTAGGATAAATAAAACGGCCAAAGCCTGTCCCATTGATCTGGCAGCCGTCTCTGTTGCAGCGTTTATGACTGAGACGGCCAATAGATGGTCGTGTGATATGTCTTTTACAGAGGGCTGCGAGGAGCAATAGTTGATAGCAGCTCTCAAAATTTCTGGATCCAGTATGGAACAAACTATTTAATTTAAGGATGAAAAAGGCTCGAGCGCTGCCATAAGGATGGATATCTGCAATTGAGTTTGGATTAAGAATAAGTTATACACAATTGCTCGAGCGCCAAAAATTATTTAAGACGGAAATGTTAACTATTATGGTGAGACACTCACTGAAGACAGGGCTTAGCTTTGGTTTAACCTCTGGA
>CAZQSC010000090.1:0-9908 GCA_964595705.1 uncultured bacterium
GCCAGATGCCATTTAGATTCAACCAGAACTCCCGACGCATCTGAGGTCGGGGATACTCTGGACGAGGGATTTGCTGGTTGCTCATTTTTCAACTCCTTCACTAATAACTTGCAACTGCTTAGCCACGTGAATTAGGTGTAGGAGGCGTCTCCAGACGCCAACCAAATCGGGCTCTGGAGAACCCTCCTACAGAAACTCACACGCTCCGTCACATCGCACTGCTACCACTAGTCTTCTCCCGACGTAATCTGGTACATGAAGCTAACAATTAGCAAGCAACTACAATGTTGGGGCTTATTCTCACTAAAAGACCTCTTTCAGATATCTCAAACTCTTCCTGGCAATGGTCTCGGGATCTGGTTTGAAATCGAATACCTCTACCGAAACGTAACCTTGATAATCAATATCCTTCAAGGCTCTTGCAATTGGAACAAAGTCCACATCGCCGAAACCAGGCCCCTTGCCGTTGGCATCGTTAGCATGTATGTGAGCAAGGTATCTGGAGTAGGTTCGGATATCCTCCTCCATTACCCTACCCTGAACAACCGTAGCTCGAACATCCAACATAAGTCTGAAATTGGGATGATTGACTTCCTCCACCAGTCGCATACCCTCCTGGGCCGTATTGATGAAGTTCGTCTGTCCTGAGTCCAACGGTTCGATGCAGAGAACAACCCCTCTTTCTTCTGCCGTCGGTATGCAGGCGTTGAACACCTCTGTGGTCCACTTCCAGGTCTCCTCAAAGGTATGGCCTTCTATGACATTGCGCTGCTTGGGAGAGCCCACCACCATCCGCTTGCCACCCAGATCGCCACAAAAATGGATTAGCTCAATCAGATAATCCTGGGTAGCCTTGCGAATCTTCTCATCAGGGTGATTGATGTACAGGCCCTTAGGACTTACCAGAAGCCAATGCAATCCCACAATCTCCAGGCCAAGCTGCTCGGCCTGTTGACGAATAGTCTTTCTTTGTTCCGGGGAAATCTTCACCACGGTTTCGCCCAAGGTGAAAGGGGCAATCTCCACTCCATCGTAGCCTGTTTCTTTAACAAATTTGAAGATATCTCCAATATCCCAGTTCTCGAAAACCTCATTGCAGATGGCAAATTTAATCTTTCCCATTTCTCCTCCTCTGTTTTTTCAACGCTCGGCAGTTTTTGACCGAGAATAACCGCCAAGCACGCAAAGAAGAGATTTCAACCTCCCGCAGGTTTTGACCCTGCGGGAGGCTGAGTCAAAGTTAGACCAAGCAACCCTACACCCTCTCAAAGTATCCCTGGATTAGTTTGTCCTTGTCCAGATCGATCCGTTCCTGGCTGCGTTTCTTGATCTCCAACACCGCCACATCCTTGCCCGGAATGGTAAGCTCAATGACCTGCTCCTGGGAAAGCGAAAGCATCTTGTGGGTGAACATCTCCTCGCACTGGTGTTCCTCGGTCAACTTCAGGTCAGGAAGAATCTTAATCGTCGTGCTCACCGCATCGGTGTGGCGATTGATGGCGAAGACCACTGCCCGTTCCCGGCTACGGAAAAGATGGGTATGCACAAACTGAGGTGTGGTACTGCGGACAAACAGCGGAGCTTCCAGAGCCTCCAACAGCAATCGGAACACCTCTGCCTCCAGAGCCGAGAAGCCGACCAGAATAACCTCGCCTTTATCAATTTTCTTCCGACAGACAGCGATTCTGCCCTCGGCCGTCTTCAGAAGGGGCTGGAAATCGGTTAGCTTGTCGTATGCTTCAGACAGATGAATTGTCAGATTGCCGATTTGTGTCTCTGTGTTCACCGCCTCTCCCCGGGAAAGCCCCAGGCTATCGACCAGGACTCTGCATTCGTTCTTTTCCTCATCCAGATGGGGCGGTGGGCTTAAGAAGACCAGTTTACCTCCACCTTTCACATAGTCAACAAGCCGCTGTTGCCCCTCTTGGGTCATAAATGGAGGTGCAGCGTAAAACAGCAGGGAGTGCTGGGAAAGGTCGGTACGCACGTCCACCATGCTGAAGTCGGTATCCGTGTCGATTAGGGTCTTGAGGTAAAGCCACAAGGGTTCCTGCGCCAGATGACCATAGTCCTTAGCACCCACCACAGTATAGTCATCCGGCTGGATGATGCCGCCGCCGTTGTACAGATACTCCCAATAATGCTCCTGATGCCAGAGCAATCCGATCTGGCACTGTTTTTTCAGGTTCACCCAATCGATCTCACGTAACACCCGGAAGATATGGCGATGGGCAAACCACTCGGGGCGGATTTTGCCATCCTCGGTGACTGGACAGTAGCCCTCCCAACGCTCGCGTTCAACAAACATGTAGTAGTTCACTCCCAACATCCCGGCCGCCAGAGAAAACAAGGTAACCAGTTTCTGATGCTGGGAGGTAGCGGGACCAAATCCCATCATCCCTGAGCCGCACTGGAACTCCGGCGACCAGGGGAAATTGCAGATGTTTGCGTTAAGGGAGACATAGAGATAGTCCCGGTAGTAGGAGTCGCCTGGAATCAGATAGTAGGCGTAGTGGTCCAGCCCGCCGGAGATGATCTCAGGCGCCTCCTGCATACTGTACCAGTCCTGCAAGAAAAGGAAGGTGTTGTTGAGCATCATAGGCACATCGGTGCCGTGCTTGCGGAACATCCTGGCTAAAGTTCCCCCATAGGTGACCGGGAAATAGCGGGTCTTGTATTCCATCACATCCAGGGCGCTCTTCCAGTTCACCCCTCCGATCTTCTCCCTTTTGCCCCTGAACACCTCCTGATCGGCAGCAGCCTGTTCAAAGTTGGCAAAGCTTGTGCCCCAGGCCTGATTGAAGGCCTCGATGTCTCCGTTGTAGCGTTCTTCCAGAAACTCCTGCCACCAGGTATCTGCCGGGCAGATCTCGTTGTCCACCTGAAGATAGATCAAAGGCCCGCCGTTGTGGATAGAATACTCCTTCCAAACGGCGCTCACTGCCTCTATCCAGGCTTCGGTAAGCTCGATGAAGCGCTTGGAGCGGCCGCCGGTAATGTTGGCGTAGTCGGTGGGACCGCCCCCGTCAATCTCGCCATAGCACAAGGGCCCTGAACGGGCGAAGAAGTAAAGCCCATTCTTGTGCACCAGATCCAGAAATCCTTTGAGATTGGCTCTGGGGTTACGCCTACCAGTGAAGTCAAAATCGCCCTTGATCGGCTCGTGAACGCTCCAGGGAATGTAGGAAGCCACTATGGGTATCCCCGCCCCTTTGATAAGCCGGTGCAGGACATCATCCCACCAACGGGGGTCCATCCGCCAGTAGTGAAACTCAGCACAGATGGGCAGAATCTTCTGGCCATTGATCTTCATACCGTCTTTGTCGAACTCCAATCTTACTGCCATATTGCTGCGCTCCTTTCTGGTTGATGAAAACTGAAATAAGGACATTAATTACATCTAAAATCACTGGTGACTGGTAATTGGTGAGTGATTTAACTATCAACACCCAGCTGTTCATTTGCTCCTTGTTTATTCTGTTAAATAGAGCTGATTTAACAGGGGTTACATTTGCGAAGGGAAACAATATAACCATTGATTTTTTGCAATTAAAGCATAGCCATTTTCCCTGCCTATGCGAGCTCGCGTACAGACAGGCTCGAGTGCTTCATGTAGGCTTTTCCGCCATCTCCCGCATCCAAACAGACACTAATATCGTCAAGTATCTTTTCCACGGAGTTCCTACAAACTTGTCACCAATCACTGCTCACCAATTTCATCCTCGCACAGAAATATCCTCACTGAGCGTGCTTCTACCGAGACCTCTTCATCAGGGCTCACTGCCTGGCCAGTTCTAATGTCTACCACATTCACTTCTCCAAAGGGGATATGCACCAATTGAGGGTGATGTGAATAATTAAGCAGGAACAGAAAGCGATAACCTTCACCCTCCAGTGTACGAGTGATCAGAAGCCTTTCCCCCCGGGCAGGCTTTTGTATCGTGGGTTTTGCCCCACTTGCGGCAACAATCTGGTTCAACAGATCGGCCAGATCTGCTTCGGCCAGCTCCACGTAGGCTTTGCCCAACAGGGTGCCAAAGAAAAAGCCCCTTCCTTGCCCCACCTGACGCATTGTCCCGGCCACCTCGCCGTCGTTAAAGCAAGCAATAACACTGGCATCCACTGTTTTCAGCCTCTGCACATAGGTGGAGGCACGGAAGTGACACTTTCCAGCCGAGATGGTCGCAGGCTCGCTCAATTGGCGGTTTCGTTCATAGCTTACCCTGGTGCAAAAGGCGCTTTTTTGGCGAATACCCAGAAGCTCAGCCAGTCCCCCTCCAGGAAGTTGCTTGCTTGGCCACAATTGCGGGGTATGTGAACCAGACATGGCATCGAAGATCACCGTAGCCCCTTGTTCCAGAAGTCCTTGGACATAATCCTGAACTTCCCGGCTGACCACACGCAGATGGGGAAAAATGACACACCTGTAGCGGCGCTTTTGGGACCAGGGACTTATTATGTCCACTGGTATGTTTTGTTCCCACAGGCAAGTGTAGTAGCCCAGCAGGTTCTCGGAGTAGATCCCGGAGTCGTTGTTGATGGCAAAGCTCAATAGATGGGAGACCGGATCGAACCAGATGGCCACTTCAGCCTGGGGAGGCCTGGCCCCGAGAAGTTTCTCTTCATATCGCTTGAGGTCCCCGAAGAGTTTGGCCACGGCCCTGCCGCGCTCGGTAATTTCACCATTGAGGTTCAGTATCCCTAACATACCGCCGTATTCCCCATAGCCAAACTCGATAAACCCACAGAAGACGACTGAGCGAGCCCCGTGAGCAATGGCCGTAGCATACCACAGACATAGCTCCTCCGGCGACATCTCCGGCAGCATAGCCGAGAGTCCAAACTCATTGCCGGGAGAGAATTCACTCACCCAAAAGTCAGGGCAGGCAGAGCGAAGCTGGTCCAAAAGCAGTGGAGCTCGGGCCAGACAGTGCTCGCTGCCCGGTCGGCCGTAGAAATACTCAAAAGCCTTGGGATAGAGGGATACCCCGTAGATGTCCACCCGTTTTGAGTCCAGCCAGTCGTTCCCGCCAGAGACAATGCCGTAGGCTCCGGAACAGGACACAGTGCCGCCGTGGCACATCACAGGATGAGTCTGATCTGCCTCCTTGACCACCCGAACTCTCTCCTCAAGTTGACGTCCCAGATTGTCCACCATAAACAGTCGGTGGTCCACCCAGGCGGGATAGTCCCAGTGATAGCGCAGAAATTGAACTTCCTGAAAATCTTCGAACCTGGTAGCCCAGGCCTGATTCAAAGCGGAAATATCTCCGTACTTCTTCTGCAACCACCTCTGGAAATGATGTAGTGTGTGAGGACAGAAGCAGATCTGCCGCTCAACATCCGTCTCCACGATTCCCTTCCAAAGCCAGGTTTCGTTCCACACATCCCAGCCAAAAACTGCCGGATGATTCTTATACCGCGAGACAACTGCTCTGCCGAAGCGATAGGCGTCGGCAGCTACCCGGTCGTCGTCAAAACAGATGGTAGGAAGGCTGTGCCGGGTCACATAAACCTTCTGTCCATTGGCCATCTCTACATAGGAATCAGGATATTTCTCGGGCAGCCAGAAGGGAATCGCCCGAGGTTCTCCTTCGTACTGAAGGTACAGGATAACCTTTATCCCTTTCTTCTCTGCTAGCTTGAGGAAGGCGTCGAGCTCATCAAAGTCGATCTTTCCCTCTTTGGGCTCCATCCATCCCCAGGAGCAGACGTAAATCAAGGGGTTGATCCCCAATTCGGCAGCTCGACCAAAATGCACTGACCATTCCTCTTGCTTGGGACAGAATACGTAGCGATACCAACCGCCGAGGAGGAAAGTGTCAGCAGTGCAGAATTTCTTCATCTCCCGGCCTCCAACTGTATAATGTGTGTTCCTTCCCTCAGGATGACCTCACCCAGAGGCTCAGCTCTTCCGTCGATGAAGAGCACCGGCCTGGCAAAACCCAGCTCAGGTAAAGTTACCTCGGCCTGGCAACCTTCTGGTACTCTCAACTCTAGTTTGAACTTAGCTTCATCCCTCTGCCAGGAGACTTCGATCTCCCCCTTGGGGGTGGGCACTCGGCCTTTTGCCCATTTCAGATCGCCCGGTTTGGGTGAAACAGAAAACTTTTTGAATCCCGGCTCGGTTGGTTTCACCCCCAGAACTTCAGCAGAAAGATGATAGATCGGTGTGGCCGACCAACCGTGGCAAAGGCTCTCTAAATGCTCTCCTACGCCAGAGGTTCGAGTCTCCCAGAAGGTGGTGGCACCTTGGGCGAGCATTTCTCCCCAGCGGGTACGAATAAGATCAAGGGCTGACTTGGGGTCGGTCTCGAATAACGGCGTTAGTCCAAAATGGAGGAAATAGAACTGCGCCTGGGTCGCTTTATTCTTAGGATCAAAAACATAGGAGACAACCTGCCTCCGTCTCTCCGGCGGGCAGACCCCATAGTAGAGAGCGGTGAAGTTGGCATGTTGGCTGATGCGCTTACCTTCTCCACAATCCAGATAAGCCCCTTTTTCCTCGGACCAGAGGTGCCGGTTGACTGCCTCGGCCACTCGCTTGCGGATCTGGCGAAACTTCTCTTCGCCCTCTTTATCGCCCCTGAGAACGGCAAGCCTCGAAGCCACTTCCAGAGCTCCACAGTAGAAGCAGTTCAAAGCGGTAACTCGGCCGCGCTTGGCCACATCCGCCCAGTCGATAAAACCCTGCTCTGGCAAATCGGAGGGCATGAAGATAAGCCCGTCAGAGTCAACCATCCGCTCACACCAGTCGATCAGTTTGACAACATTGGGATAAAGCTCCCTGGGCAGCGCCTCATCGCCGGTCCAGAGGTAATAGTCCCAGATGGAGATGACCCACAGAAGCGAGTAGTCGGGGTTGGCCCAATCGACAAAGGCAGGGAAGAGCGAGCGTGTCAGGCCATCTGCCCGCTGGGATTGCGCCATATGACGCAGCCACTGGGCGGTGAGCCTGGCGTCGCCAAAGGCATAGTAGTTGATGCGAGCCTCCACGTGGGCATCGCCACACCACTGCGCCTGCTCCCGCCAGGGACAATCTTCGTAGCCGTCGTGCATACAGAGCTGAAGCGTCCGGCAGCCCACCTCCCAGATGCGATTCAATAGGGGATCAGAACAGTGGAAAGCCCCGCGTTGCTCCACAGGATAGGTGCAGAAGTTCAAGCCCATACGGTAGAGCTTCAAAGGCCCCTGCAGGTTATGGACGGTGATCTGCATATAACGGAAGCCCCTGAGCCCAAAGCTGTTCTCCCAAACCTGACGGCCCTCCCGCAGGACATATCGGTCCGTATACCGAAGGTTGGTGGCGTACTCGGAATCCGGGTTGATGTCCGAAATAGGCATAATCCTTCCGCCCAGCAGGCGTTCACCGTAACCGATGTCCAGGGTGCATCCGGCCGGTCCCTCCACTTCCAGTCTGGGGAAACCACACACCTCACGTCCAAAGTCGAGGGTGAGATAGACCGCTTGGCCTGCTTTGGGGGGATGGATCACTGCACAGGTCTCGTCGTCTCGGAACATAGTCTGAGGATTTTCAATTACTTCTTCATCTGGCTGGTGTTGTTCTTCAGCCATTGCCTCGGCAATCTTGTGCATCTTGTCAGGATATTTCTTCTCTGGGATAACACCTGCCTCTATCAGTGTTTGGGCTAAAATCCTTTCCTCTCGAAGCGGCGGTATCTCTCGGGGAATCAGGCTTCTCCAGGGAATAAATTGGGGGAGCTCGATGACCACTGCTTCCCTCCACCCACTGTCGTCGAACTCGACCTGGTTCCAATCTGGAATCTCCTGGCGGGCGTCGTAGACTTCTTGAAAGCCTAATTGGAGAGATGCTTTAGGCACACGGGGTTGCCAGGATCCGCTCTCCACAAACCCCCAGGCCTTTGCCGGCAGGACCCGCCAGGAAGGATCGCTTTTCACTACCTCGGTGATCCCATCACCATATTCGATTTGGGCCTGAAAGAGGAATCCACCCCGACCAGGGATGTAGCTGAAGGTACCAGTTCCATAATGATGCACCAGTGCGGCGAAGAGATTTTTACCCTGCCTGAGATAGGCTGTCACATCATAGGTATCATAGGACTGCCAGCGGGGGTCACAGCGGGCAGGACCTCTGCCCAGGTATTGCCCATTGAGGTAAAGTTTGTAGCGGCTATCGGCGGTTACATATACTATGGCTGATTTGATCTGCTTTCCCACCTGCACGGTCTTCCTCAGGTAGAGGTAGAAATTCTTAGGGCTAGCCTCTCCCCCGCACCATATCCATTTCGCTTGCCAGTTCATTTTTAGTTTCCTCCTTGATCCGCTCGTAAAAAGTCGCATTTTCCCTCTTCCTTGTAAGTTGTGCTTTTCAGTGCTCAACTCTTCCGGATGTAATTTAACACCGGTAGGGACCGAAGTCCATCCAGATCAATTTGGGAGTCCCGGACAACCCGAATCTCACAAAAGAATAGCTATCGGTCCAGGTGTTTTCTGGTATCTGTGTCTTCCATTTGTACCAGTTCTCCTGCAGACCGTGTTTCCATCTTTTCTGCTCGATGATCATCCTATCCGGCCCGTCGGTCCAAGTCCGGCGTCCCAGGAAACTATCTGCTCCCAGGAAATAAAGCTCCCCGTAGATATGATGATGCGGTCCGAGTAGATTGCGGCAACTGTTGATCAGTTCAATAGCTATCTCGTTGGTTCCCGGGTGCAAGTAATCAGTCACCTCGACCCGATAAGGTCTCCAGACCAAAGCCCCTGTTTCTTTTCCATTCACCCATACTTCAGTCACCACCGCATCTGGAGGATCAAGCCCAAGATAGACTTTCGAGCTGTTGGGATCAAATTTCCCTTCCGGAAATTCTATCTTTTGCCTGAGCAAAACTGACCCAGCAAAGAAAGGGAATCCCTGCCTCACCAGTTCCAGGTCACCTATCTGGCCTGGCTGTTCTACCAGTACAAAAGGACCGTTTGTGCATATGGTTTTTCTTTCCAGCTCTTCCCAGCCCGATCGTGAAACCACCCCGAAGTGGCCGATGATGTAGATACTCTCTAACTCCGTGCCATAACGTATGCGGTTCCGCTCGCTTTCGTGCACTGTCCGGTCAGCCATCCGGGCATGTTTCTCCGCTTCACCAGTGAATCTCCTTTCCAACTGGATGAGGTTTTCTCCTCGGCGCAGCAGTCCAGTGATCCCAATCCTGCGGAAAGAGATGTCCCGCCACCAACGCTGATCGCGACATTCCACCTTCTGTCCGTTGACCGTGATTTTAAACTCTTCTGGTAGCTCCATCACCAAAAAGACCTCCCCCAACCGACACGGACTTTGGAGAAATCTCCTATCTTGTAAAAGAGCGAAGGGAGAACATCCAACAGCTCATAACCCTTCTTTTCCTTGAAGTAACGGGGTAGATCAAAAGACCACGGCGGGTGCCGGTACTGAGGCTCATCAGTAAAGATACCCGGCACGGTACCCCCAAAATGACGGCCTATCCGCTGATAATAACGCTCATAGGTGGAATCGATAAATGCCCTCACCACCTTCTTGCTTAACAGGTCTACATAGCCGGTATCTACCCGGTAGAAGAAGTGGAGGATTATTCTGTCAGGGGGCACTGGTGGAAGTCGATCAGGGTCCAGACGGGTCACCTCTGTAAGTTCCCCTCCTACCCTTTTGGCAGCAAAAACGGCAATGGTACGAGGAGAGGGTTTAAACTCACCAGGTCTCAGCTCCTCCCGGCAGAGCTGTTTCAGGCAGTAGTCCTCCCCTATGGCGTTTATCCTGCCGCCTGCTGAACCCGAAGGCCAGCAGTCTTCGTCGTAGAGCCAGGCATCCATCCCAAGTTCTCTGGCCTCCTCAACACAGACGCGAATACACTCCATCCACTTTTCACTAACTGAACTTTCACAAAAATATTACAATCGGA
>CAZQSC010000091.1:0-2065 GCA_964595705.1 uncultured bacterium
AGGAGATTTCGAAGTCAGCCAGGATGCACCTGGCGTTGAAAATGGCTATGGAGGAGACAGGAGCGGATGCGGTCACCGTGGATTGTCTGGGGCTTTATTATTCGGGCAAGCTCTTCGCCTACCCCTGTCTTTCCTTCTTTCAGCTTAACAACGAAGGTTCAACAGGGGTCTGCGAAGCCGATTTGGAGTCCACCGTTACCCAGTTGGTGCTACGATACTTGACGGACAGGCCCGGCTATGTCTCCGACCCGGTGATAGATACCGCCTCCCGTCAGATAATCTACGCCCACTGTGTAGCCACCAACAGGGTCTACGGCCCTAATGGTCTGCCCAATCCCTACGCCATCCGTTCCCACAGCGAGGACAGGAAGGGGGCGAGCGTTCAATCCCTAATGCCACTGGGAAAAACCGTGACCACGGTCAAGATAAACACCAAGGAGAAGATGCTGGCCATCCACCAGGGAAAGACAGTGGCCAACGTGGAAGAGGATAAGGCCTGCAGGACGAAGCTGGCGGTTGAAGCGGAGGCGGAAAATATTTTGGAGAACTATAACTTCGACAAGTTCGGCTGGCACCGGGTCACGGTCTACGGGGATTTCAAAAAAGAGGTGCTGAATCTGGCCAGGTTGTGGAGGCTGAAGGTCATAGAAGAGGACAGAATTTGATGATGCAAGACCGAAAGACAGGAGTTGTGAGGATCAAGCCGGTGTACATCGGGATCCATCACTACCGCTACGTCTACGGAAGCGTATGCTCTGCGGACATAGAAGGGACTCCCCCGATCCCGGCTCCCAAAAGGGACGAACTGGAGAAGGCAACCCAGGCGATGGTAGAGAGATTCCGGGAGAATCTGGATGTAGACTTCCTAGAGATAGAGGAACCCCTGATCGTCCAAGAACATCAGGATTTGAGGAAATTGCCTGGTGAGTTGAACTACGATGTGGATGCCCTGCTGGTCGGGACTATTGGCTCAGCTCCCCTGGAGCTTCGCACCTTAGAATGTTACGGACTTCCAATCATAACGGATAGAGTCGGCTCTGACTTTCTGAGAGCCTTGAAGGTCAAAAAGTTCCTCAAGCAGAGCAGGTTTCTCTACATCGGTGAGATACCGTCGTTCTCAGCTCCGAACGGTCCCTGGGATTTTTCCCTCTTGGAGGAGCGTTTCGGGGTCAGGATGCGGCACATTGAGACCAACGAGTTTTATCGCGTGTTTGACCGCTTTTCCGAAGAGGAAGTTAAGCAGGAATTGGGAGTTTGGAGCAAAAAATTCGATAAGGTTCTCGAACCGACTGAGGAGCATCTTATGGACGCCACCCGGGCCTATCTTGCCCTTCGCAGCCTATGCGAGCGGGAAGATGCCAACGGTCTGACGGTCAACTGCGGACGCTTTACCGAGGAGAGGCCTGTGGTCCCCTGCCTCGCCTTCGCCAGGCTCATTGATGAGGGCATTATTTGCTCCTGCGAGGGGGACATAACGGCCATGCTCTCGTCCCTTATGCTTCACGCTGTCAACGATCAGTCCATCCTTATGGGCAACTTCGGCTCTCGTCCCGGCCGGTTTGAGGCCAGGGAAGGGGAGGTAACCATCGAGCATGATGTTATACCTCTTTCCATGGCCTCCACGGGCTTTACCGTCCGTGACTATCACGGCAGGAAGTTCGGGGTCACGGGTTACGCCCAGATAAAAACTGACCAACCGATGACCCTGCTCAATCTGGATAGATCCCTGGACAAGATCAGCGTTATCGAGGGGACCATCAAGGGTAGCGAGGACGGCATCCACTGTCGGGTTATCGTTCATATGAGCGTGGATGCAGACGTCGACAGGGTTCCCGAGATCATTGTCGGTTCCCAGCACGTCTCCATGACCTTCGGCCACTGGCTGGGCGCTTTCAAGGAAGTAGGAGACCTTCTGGGTTTTGAGGTTCGACATCTGTAAAATAAATAGAAACGTCTCCTACACCAAAAAAGAGGTTACCATGACATTTCAACAGATTCGCAAACGAGATGGTCGCATCGTCCCCTTCGATGCTACCAAGATAACCCAAGCTATTCTCAAAGCCGG
>CAZQSC010000091.1:2075-9884 GCA_964595705.1 uncultured bacterium
CCAGGCCACAGGTGAATTCGATCTGGAGACGGCACAACAACTGTCTCGGGAGGTTGTTCGGCGATTAGCTCTGAGGGATGAAGCTCGCATTCCTGAAGTGGAAGAGGTCCAGGACATCGTCGAAACGGTGCTCATGGAATCTCCCTTTAAGAAGACCGCCAAGGCCTATATTATCTATCGGGAGCAACATGCCCGAATCCGTGAAGTCCGTTCCATTGTCAGCCGCGATATGATCAACGGCTACCTGAATCATCAGGACTGGCGGGTGAACGAAAACTCCAATATGAGCTATTCCATCCAGGGATTGAACAACTATGTCTCAGCAGCCATCACCGCCCAATACTGGTTGAACACCATTTACCCCCGGGAAATCCGAGAGGCTCACCAGAACGGCGATTTCCACATTCATGATCTGGGAATCCTGGCGGTTTACTGTGTGGGGTGGGACTTACGCGACCCACTGCTGAGGGGTTTCAAAGGAGCGTCAGGGAAAGTGGAAAGCAAACCAGCCCGCCACCTTCGTTCGGCTTTGGGACAAGTCGTGAATTTCTTTTACACCCTTCAAGGCGAGGCAGCGGGCACACAGGCCTTCAGTAACTTTGACTCCTACCTCGCCCCCTTCATCCGCTACGACAATCTGAGCTATCAGGAGGTAAAACAAGCCTTACAGGAGTTCGTCTTCAACGTCAACGTGCCCACCCGGGTAGGCTTCCAGACCCCCTTCAGCAACGTCACCCTCGACCTCAGCGTCCCCGACTTCCTCAAGGATGAGGCAGTCATAATCGGTGGCGAATGCCAAGAGGCCTGTTACAAGGACTTCCAGGGGGAGATGAATATCTTCAACCGAGCGTTTGCTGAGGTGATGTGCGAGGGCGATGCCAAAGGAAGGGTGTTCACTTTCTCCATCCCCACCTACAACATCACCAAAGATTTCGACTGGGAGAGCCCCAACCTGAGGCCCATCTGGGAGATGACCGCCAAATACGGTATCCCTTATTTCTCCAATTTCATCAACTCAGACATGAAACCTGAAAACGCCCGCTCGATGTGCTGCCGACTCCGCATCGACAATCGGGATCTGCGAAAGCGAGGTGGAGGACTCTTCGGTGCAAATCTCCTCACCGGCTCCATTGGGGTGGTGACCGTCAACCTTCCTCGCATTGGCTATCTCTCCCGAAGCCGCGAGAAGTTCTTCTCTCGCCTGGAACATTTAATGGACCTGGCAAAGGAGAGTTTGGAGACCAAGCGCAAGGTGCTGGAGAAGTTCACTGAAGACGGACTTTATCCCTATGCTCGCTTCTATCTCTCCGCGGTGAAACAGCGATTCGGTCAATATTGGAAAAACCACTTCGCCACCATCGGACTGGTAGGGATGAACGAGGCTCTATTGAACTTCTTGGGAAAGGACATCGGAACGTCGGAGGGACGAGCTTTTGCCATCGAGATATTGGACTTCATGCGGGATCGGTTGATGGATTATCAGTTAGAAACCAACAGCATCTACAACCTCGAAGCGACTCCAGCGGAAGGGGCTTCCTACCGGTTGGCCAGAATAGACCGGCAGAAGCTTCCAACGATCCGCAGTGCCTCCGAAAATGGTGAGCCCTACTATACGAATTCCTCCCAACTGCCGGTAAATTACACGGATGACGTCTTTGAAGCGCTTTTGCTCCAGGATGACCTCCAAACCCGCTATACCGGAGGGACTGTGTTTCACACTTACCTGGGAGAACAACTTTCCGACCCTGAGGTGGCCAAGCTCCTCGTTCGAAAGATCGTGGAGAACTTTCGGCTTTCCCTACTTTACCCTGACCCCTATCTTCAGTGTCTGCCCGAACCACGGTTATCTATCAGGAGAGGTAGAGATGTGCCCAAAATGTGGCGCAGAATGCGAAGTATACTCCCGTGTAGTCGGTTATTTGCGGCCGGTGAAGCAGTGGAACAGGGGAAAGAGAGAAGAATTCAGAACGAGACGAACTTTCAAAATAAACCTCGTGAGATAGGTGCCTTATCTAATTTAATTACAGATGCTAATATTATCTCACGGGGTAAACCGTTAGGCGTAAATGAAAATTGGAGGCTTTCAGAAAATTTTCGTTAATAGATTATCCCGGCAGAATATGTGCTGTCGTTTTCACTCAAGGGTGTAACTTTAGATGCCCTTACTGTCATAACCCAGAACTTGTCGCTAAAAAACTTTTTCAAGAGCCCCTTTTGGAAAAGGAGGTTTTCTCATTCTTGGAAAAACGTAAAGGGCGGCTCGAAGCTGTGGTAATAACAAGAGGGGAACCAACCTTGCAGCCAGATTTAATTGATTTTTTCCGGAAGTCTAAGCAATTGGAATATCTGGTCAAGTTGGATACAAACGGTAGCAAACCTGAGATGATAGAAAAGGCGATTGAGTCTGAACTCATAGACTATATCGCTATGGACGTAAAAGCTCCTGAAAGAAAGTATGGGGAAATTGCTAACTCTTACGTTGACACGGAAAAAATCAAGCAGAGTGTCAGGTTAATCATAGATTCCAAATTAGACTACGAATTTCGGACCACCGTGGTAAAATCACAGCTCAACGAGGGGGACATCTTGGAAATAGGAGAAATGATACAGGACGCCAAACGGTATATCCTGCAAAAGTTCGTCCCATCAAAGACGTTAAACCGGGACTTCCGAAGCTTCGCAACCTATCCCGATGAAGAGTTTGAACATCTGAAAGAGAGTTTAAAAAGCTACGTGGTTGAATGCATCGTCCGGTAGTTTTGCAAAATAAAAATAATGGCACAGTATTTGACATATAAGAAGGGAAGGAGAAAATGGCTGAAGCTAAATTAAGGGTGAAGTTACTCCAGATGACTGAAAATCCCATCTCTCTTATATATGCTGCAGCAAGACAGTGTTATTCTTCCCGTTTTGCAGGTGATATTTTTGAGGAAGATAGAGATTTAACGAAGAAGGAGTTTATTAAAAGAGTGGTTGCATCAGGACATGAAAGCCCTCTTGAGCATGTAAAATTCACATTTGCTATAGAGGGGGTATCAAGGACTTTAACCCATCAGCTTGTAAGACATAGAATTGCATCATATTCTCAGCAGAGCCAGAGATATGTAAAGCAAGAGGATTTTGATTATGTAATCCCTCCATCAATAAAAGAAGATGAAAAATTAAAGGAGGAGTTTTTAAGAACTATTAAGACAGTACAGGAAAGCTACAAAAACCTCATAAGAAGATTTAAAGAAAAGGGAGTAGTAGGTGAGGAGGCAAATCAGGATGCAAGATTTATTCTGCCTCAGGGTGTGGAGACAAAAATAGTCGTGACGATGAATTGTAGAGAGCTCCTCCATTTTTTCAGAGAAAGGGGTTGTGCCAGAGTTCAATGGGAAATCAGGAATTTAGCAGAAGAGATGCTCAAGATATGTAAGGAGGAACTCCCTTGTGTATTTCAGAATGCAGGTCCAAAATGTGTAAGTTTAGGGTACTGTCCTGAAGGCAAAAAATTTAGTTGTGGAAGATATCCATTAAAAGAGGAAATACTAGGGAAACGCAGGCATACCGAATAATCGGATTCATCAAATTGAAGCCGAACTAATTTGTCATCCTGGGCCAAGGGCAGCGATAGGATTAAAGAAGTATGTAGATGATGAGGCAATAGATGAGGTCTGTGTGAGCATTAAGGTAATTAGCCAACCTCTGTTTAAGGATTTCACCGACAGAGACAATCCTGACAAGGTGCTTGAGAATTTCCAAAGGTATGCATGTAATCCTCCGGTCAGACTGCGGGCTGAAAGTGTCTTCATTCCTAGCTATGTCGATGAAGAAGAGATCGGTAGGATTGCCCGCTTTATCGCTAACGTAGATACCTCTATCCCTTATCGGATTGATGCCTACATTCCTATTCCTTCCTATTTTGGAGAAAAAGATAAATTCCGAAAGCCGACTCAGGAGGAGATGGAAAAGGCAAAGGAAATCGCTGGAAAATATCTACGGCATGTTTCCATTCTCCCCTCCGAGGTGAAAGTAAAATATAAAGTAGAAAGGGTATATTGAAGATGAGAAAGGCAATGTTTCTTTTGATCTTGGCAGCCATATGGCTATTTGGCATTAGCGAAGGGGGTTCCTCTTTCCCAATAAAAGCGAAGGACGATTTGGGAAGGGAGACAGAACTTCTCCAAGCCCCTCAGAGGATCGTTTCATTAGCCCCTTCCCTTACTGAGATTCTCTTTGCCCTGGGACTTGAAAAACAAATTGTTGGAGTAACAGATTACTGCGACTATCCGGAAGAGGCAAAAAGAAAGGAGAAGGTAGGCGGGTTTGTCAATCCAGACATCGACAAAATCGTTACCCTGAAACCTGACCTTATCCTGGCCTTTGGAACCCTCCAGAAACTGGTGGTTCACGAACTTGAAAACAAAGGGCAAAAAGTATTCTGGATTTACCCTCATACCGTTGAAGAAATCCTAACCTCTTTTGAGAGGATTGGAAAAATCACCGGGAAAACTTCTGCCGCAAGGACGCTAAGGGAGGATGTAGAAAAAAGAATTCAATATATTAAAAAGAAACTTACGGATATCCCAGAGTATAAAAAATCTACTCTCTTTAGAGTGATGGGATTAAATCCTCCTGGGACTGTGGGGGGCAATTCCTTCCAGACCGACATATATCGCATTGCCGGGGGAAGAAATGTCTTTACAGATGTGAAAAGGGACTTTTTTCGGATAGACCTTAAGACGCTTATAGAGAGAAACCCGGATGTTATTGTCATCTGCGGGAAGAATCCGGAAGAGTTAAAACAACAGGTTAGAAATCAGAAAGGCTGGGACACCTTAACTGCGGTCAAGAAGGATAGAATCCTGGTAATTCCCTGCAACCTCATCTGCCGTCCCGGGCCTCGCATAGCCGAAACTATTGAGCAGATTGCTCGCTACCTCTATCCCGAAAGATTTTCTCACTATCCTCAAAGGATAATCTCCTTAGGCCCTGCAATAACCGAAGAACTTTATCTCCTGGGCGTGGGGGATAGACTTGTTGCCAATACCATATACTGTCAGAGACCTCCTGAGGCAAAGAAGAAGGAGAAAATAGGAACAGTAATAGAGGTGGATGTAGAAAAGATCGTAAGCCTCAAACCAGATCTGGTTCTGGCTACCTCTTTGACCGATTCTAAACAGGTAGAGAAATTGTGCAGGTTAGGCATAAGAGTGGTTAGATTTTCCCAGACCCAAAATTTTTCCCAAATCTGCCAGAATTTCTCCCAGTTAGGTGAGCTCGTAGGTAGAGAAGAAAAAGCCCAGAATATAGTGAAAAAGGCAACAGAGCGGGTAAAGGGGGTGAGGACTGTAATTGAGGGTCTGCCCAAGCCTAATGTCTTCATCCAGGTGGGGGCTAATCCCTTGTTCACCGTTACTGAGGACTCTTTTATAAATGAACTGATCGAACTGGCCGGGGGAATAAATATCGCCCGGGGGGCAAAAAGTGGACTTTACAGCCGAGAGAAGGTCATCAGGCAAAACCCAGACATAATTCTTATTGTGACAATGGGAGTGGTCGGTGAGCAAGAAAAGAAAATCTGGCAGAAGTTTAAGACCATAAATGCAGTAAAGAACAACAATATTCACATCGTTGATTCCGACAAGGTTTGCAGCCCCACCCCACTCACTTTTGTCGAGGCTGTGGAAGAATTTGCCGGAATTTTTCATCCCGAGACGATAAGGAGATCTCCTCCAAAAACACCGGCAGAAAGGTGACTGTCCGGTGCAATAGGGTGCAATCAATCTCGGTGCCCTGGGCTAGGAGACAAGGATGAACAAGAGACTCTCCCGCTGGCTGCTGTGGGTGTTGATCTTGGCAGGTATTCTTTCAGCAGTTAGTGTGTTCTCCCTCTGTGTGGGGTCAGTCCGCATCCCCTTCAGAGAGATTACCTCCTTGCTGCTTCACAAAGGAGGTCATAATACCGAATATACCATCGTCTTTCGCATCCGCCTGCCCCGCATCTTATTAGCTCTTGCGGTAGGTGGAACATTGAGTATCGCCGGGGTTATCCTGCAGGGGATGTTCCGCAACCCCCTGGTTGAACCTTATACCTTGGGTATCTCCGGAGGTGCTGCCTTGGGCGTATGCCTCAACATCGTCTTACGATTAAGCAACACCCTGGGGATTCTCACTCTTCCAGTAAGCGGATTCCTGGGGGCAATCACAGTCATTCTTGCTGTTTACATTCTGAGCCTGAAGAAAGGCATATTGAAAATCCAGGGGCTTCTGCTTACCGGAGTGATGATAAGCTTTATCTGCTCTTCTTTAATTATGCTTATTATGGCCGTCTCCCGCACCGAGGACCTCCACGGCATCATCTTCTGGACAATGGGTTCTCTGGAAACACCCCAATGGTTTCTCATAAAAATAGCCCTGGCGATTTCTCTTACCGGGTTGATCGTCTCTTACCTATTCTCCATAAACCTCAACGCCTTCTCCTTAGGAGAGGAGGATGCACTTCATCTGGGCATAAATGTAGAAAAATCGAAAAAATTGCTTTTTATCCTGGCATCCTTACTCACTGGTTGCAGTGTGTCGGTGGCGGGCATAATTGGATTCGTAGGTCTAGTAGTCCCTCATCTTATGCGCTTGCTTGTGGGAGCAGACCACAGGATTCTACTTATCGCCTCCTATCTGTCTGGAGCAGCTTTTCTTATTCTCTGTGATACCCTGGCCAGAACGATTATCGCTCCAATGGAACTGCCGGTAGGTGTGGTTACGGGCATAATAGGGGGAACTCTTTTTGTATATGCTTTGACCAGACGCCAGCTTATCCCTTTAGGAGGTAAATAGTGCTTAAAGTAGAAGGACTGACCTGCGGCTACGATTCAAAATTCCTCCTGCAGGACATCAGTTTTGAAATAAGAGATAGGGAGCTTCTGGGGATAATCGGCCCCAATGGGTCAGGCAAAACAACTCTGCTTAAAGCCATAACCAAGGTGCTCAAGCCCCAAAAAGGCAGGATAGTTTTTGAAGGAAAAGAAATCAGCCAAATGGGCTTTAAAGAGCTTGCCCAAAAGGTGGCCTTTGTTCCTCAGTTCTCTGCTGCAGGAGTAAATATGAGAGTGGAGGAATTCGTGCTTTTGGGAAGAATTCCCCACCGCAGGCAGTTCCAATTTCTGGAGACCGAAAGCGATGAGCAGGCTGCTAAACAGGCGATGGCCTTAGCCGGTGTTCTCGAACTCAGGGAGCGGTTTCTTTCAGAGCTGAGCGGAGGAGAGAGACAACTGGCGACCATCGCTCGCGCCCTCGCCCAGGAACCCCGATTGCTCCTGTTAGATGAACCTACCGCTCATCTGGATATCGGCCATCAGGTTAAGATTCTCGACTTGGTGAGAAAACTAAACCACGAAAATGGTCTCACCATAGTCACAGTTCTTCACGATTTGAATCTGGCAAGTCTATACTGCGACACTCTGATTCTGTTAAAGGAAGGGAAAATCCACTCCATCGGCACCCCGGAGAAGATTCTCACTTACTCTGTGATCGAAGAAGTTTACAGAACCCCGGTGGTGGTAAAAATAAATCCTGTTGTGTCAAAACCGCTTATTTGCTTGGTACCAAAGAATATATTGAACTCAAATCCGAAAAATGGAATACTGAAAACCAGTGAAACGCACTGAAGATTTTATTGGATCATCCCTATTGGTGAGTGGTGAATGGTGATTGGTAATTGATGTACGAGCCACCAGTTACCAATTCTCATTCTTTGTTTCGATGTTCATTCGGTATTTTCCAACTCCGGATCGAAAGATAAAGTTAGCAAACTCAACAGATGTGCTA
>CAZQSC010000092.1:0-9853 GCA_964595705.1 uncultured bacterium
TGACTACGGGAATCTTTATCCAAATGGGGGACAGGCGGTGGCAGAATACAATCAGAACCATTCCGTCAGTTTTTCATTATCCTATCAGGGAGGAGGAATTTCACTGTCACCCAGATATACCTGGAATCGCAGCAAGGCCTGGAAACACAAACAGACCAGGGAGCTGTTTCGGGAGAGCACTTCCCGAACCTTTACCTTGAGTCTTGTCTGGGGCCAGCTTAGTGTGGTAGGGGTTAGGTCGGTAAGAGAGGGGAGAAACCAACGCCGATATGTTAATGATACCATATCGGTCGGATATAGCCGTATATTTTAAGAAATCTTCTCTCTCCCCCACTATGCCCTTGGTGTCTTTATCTTGATGGTGACTCTTTACGAAAAAGTTAGAGATTTGATATTGGGAGGATAAGTGCTATATCCGTCACAGATGCTTCTTGATTATCATATTCACACCCCACTGTGCGGACATGCCACGGGAGAGATGCGGGAATATGTGGAAGAGGCAGTCCGAAAAGGACTTCGGGAAATCGGTTTCAGCGACCATTTTCCCTTTATTGACCGAGTAGCTCCCCATCTGGCTATGTCCTGGGAACAACTCCCTTCTTACCTCCAAGAGGTGGACCGCCTCCAGAGCGAATATTCAAAGATAATTAAAATAAAAAAAGGAATAGAGGTAGACTACGAGCCCCATTTAGAAGAGCAGATCAGGGAAGCGCTGCAGAGATACAATTTCGATTATGTATACGGCTCTGTTCACAATATTGGCAACTGGCAGTTCGACAGTCCAAGGGAGCAGCAGCAGTGGGAGCAATGTAATGTAGCGAAGACTTACGAAGAATACTTCCATCTGGTGCAAAAGGCGGTTGACTCAGGGCTTTTTGACATAATTTCCCATCTGGATCTGGTGAAGAAGTTCGGATACCGTCCCTTAGGCGATTATTTTAGCCTTATTCAAGACACTTTGGATGTAATAAAAGAGGCAGGCGTAGCAGTGGAGCTCAACACCTCTGGTCTGAGGAAGCCAGTAAGGGAAGTGTATCCTGACCTTCGAACTATGGAAGAATGTATCTGCAGGGGCATCCCGGTGACCCTTGGCTCTGATGCTCATCGGCCACAAGAGGTGGGCCAGGATATCGCCGAGTACGCACAGAAACTGAAAGGATTAGGATTGACCAGGGTGGCCATTTTTACCAACCGGGAAAGAACCCTGGTTGAAATTTAACTTGGAGGGAAAATTGGCCGGGTTTCGAAATATAACCATTGTGGGTGTGGGGTTAATTGGTGGTTCGTTGGGTCTGGCTTTCAAAAGGCTGCACAAGGGTCTCAGAATCGCCGGCGTCAGTCAGCCCACAACACTCCAGAGGGCAAAACAATTGGGGGCTATTGACTGGGGTTTCCCTTACGAGTCGCTGGACTTAGGGGTGAAAAATGCGGATATAGTGTTCCTCTGCACCCCTATCTTTCGCATCCTGGAACTGTTGGGTGAAGTAGGCCGATATGCCAGGCCAGGTACTCTCATCACCGATGTAGGCAGCACCAAGGCAGAAATAGCCACTGCTGCCGAAAGGCTGCTGCCCAAGGGCCTCTTTTTTATCGGAGGCCACCCTATGGCTGGCTCAGAAAAAAGGGGGGTCGATGCGGCCGACCCTCTCCTGTTCCAGAATGTCATCTATGTACTTACCCCGACTAAAGATGTCCCCTTGAAGCTTTGCGACCATTTTGCCTCTCTGATTGAAAGTATAGGTGCCCGGGTGGTGGTAACCGGCCCACACACCCATGATATGGTCGCTGCTGCCGTCAGCCACCTGCCCCAGATGATAGCCGTCGCCTTGGTGAAGATGGTAGGAGAACTAAACCAGGAGAACCCACTGTTCCTTCGCTTAGCAGCAGGAGGATTCAGAGATCTAACCCGAATTGCCTCCAGCTCCTACAAAGTCTGGAGAGACATCTGCCAGACCAACAACCTCCAGATAACAGAGATGATCGACCACTTTATAGTCGAACTGCAAAGAGTCCGAGATAAGGTGGCGAACGAACAGCTGGAGGCGGACTTTGAGTTTGCCAACCTTACCCGAAGTTCAATCCCAAAAGATTCAAAAGGCTTCCTCCACCCCTTGTACGAAATTCTGGTGGTGGTTGAAGACAAACCTGGCGTTATTGCCGAAATCTCCACCACTATAGCTCGAGAGAAGATTAACATCAAAGATATAGAAGTTCTCAAGGTCCGTGAAGGAGAAGCAGGTACGCTAAGACTGGCTTTCGAGAGCCAAGAAGCTGCCGACTGCGCAATAGCACTGTTGCAGGAGAAAGGGATTACTGCTCGAAAAAGATAAGATGCCTTCCCCTTTTTAAAACATCGAACTGATTTTCACCCTTCCCCTCTCATCCACAGTGACCGTGACCGCCCCGTTCTGTTCAATCTGGTAGATTCTTACCCCTGGGCTTAAGGCCTTTTTAACTCCTCCCCTGCAGGAAGAATCCCCACTGCTTCCTGTGAGGATGAGCACTTGTGGAGATACTATCTGGAGTAGTTTTTTCCCTAAGATGTTTTGTGTGTCTAATCCAGCTATTTCGAGCACTGTTGCTTCCAGTTTGTTCCCCCAGGCGAAGAGCTCTCTTGTATCCTCTCCCTTTAAGCCACCTGTGATGAGAAAAGAGACTCCTTTATAGGTAAGCTTTAAGATCACAGGAACCTGGCTTAATCCCTTTGAAGAAGTGTCGGGGGTTTTGGGAGGAGCAAGGGCCACAACTCTCGCCTCCCCCAATCCAGTCAAGGTGTCCCCGGCCGAGATGGTCCAATGGCGCACCCCCTTCCGGTAGGCAATCTCCCAGAGGCGCTCGGATGTCCAGGAGGAAAGCGGCTGCCCATTGTCTAAGATGTTGTCAACCTGGAAACTCTCTAAGACCGAGACTAGGCCACCTATGTGGCTGTTGTCTTGATGAGTGAGAATAACAGCATCAACTCTTTTTACTCCTAAGTGATGTAGAAAAGGGCAGATCACTCTCCTTCCGGCGTCAAAGTAAAGGGACCTCGGGCCAGCATCTATCAACATCTTTCTGCCGTTTGGGAACTGCACAAAGATGGCATTGCCCCTGCCGGGGTTTAAAAAGACTATTCGAAGCTGCCTTGAATCACCCCAGATGTCTTTCCACAGATAGATATTGGCCAGAAGCAATATGAATAATAACAAAGTCCTCCGGGTACGAATCGAGTTTTGTGCCTTGACGAACAGCACCAGGACCAAGAAGTATCCAGGGAAGAAAAACCAAGAGGGGCTGGGAACATGGAAAGTCCCATAGGGCAGGGCAGCAAAGAACTGGACTGTTTTGAGCAGAAACTTCAAGAAGAGCCAATTGGCAGCGTTGAAGACTGTTGCCACAGGGACACACCAGAAGCCGAAGGCAGAGGCCAGAAAACCCAAAGTCAGGATCACACCCACTGTGGGGATAACCACGATGTTGGCCAGAATTGAGACCAGGGGAAACTGGTTGAAGTAAAAAGCGGTTATGGGGGCTACCCCAAGTTGTGCGGCGGCAGAAAGGGCAACAACTCCGAACACCCACTTGCCCCACCATCGGTCTTGTCTTCTTAGAGATTGTGGAAGCAGGGAGAGGATAGGCCGGTACAAGGAGACAATAGCGAAAGTGGCAGCGAAAGAAAGCTGAAAGCCAATATCAAAAAGGGCTTGTGGCCAGACAAGAAGGACAATTAGCGCTGCTAAGGCGACATTATTAATGACATCCGAATCCCGCTCGATGACCAGTCCCACTAAGATGACGGCGGCCATAACTGATGCTCTCACCACCGACGGCCTCAAGTCGGTAACAAACATATAGAGGAACAGAGCAAGCAAAGTGGTCAAAGTAGCCCATCTGTTGGAGGAGCACAGGAGACGAAACAGAGAGAAGAATATTACTACTATCAGCCCCACATGTAGGCCAGAGACGGTCAAGACATGAATCACCCCGGCATCGGCAAAGGCAGCCTTTACCTGCCCGGGCAAGTCTCTTTTCTCCCCTAAAAGTATCCCCTTCAAAACCGCCGCCGGCTCCCCCAGAAGGTTACGGTCAATGCTCTTGTGGATTGACCTTCGGATGGGGAGGACAATCTTGGAGATAAACAGCCCATACAGATGCTGGGGGGCCTTTTCCACAAGCTCTATATCTTTCAGAGAGTATACCGAAAACAGACCGAAGATTCCCCGGCGAAGCAGATATTTCTGGTAATCAAAAGCACCTGGATTCTTAGCTGGTGGAGGCTGATACAATCTCCCCTTAATTCGAATCACATCCCCATAGGCAAAACTGTCAGCCATTGCCTCTTTAAATGTGACCAGAACTTTACCGCAGGCTTCTGTTGAGAGGCCTTTGGCGGTAATCCTTCTGGCTGCAAGGGTGACCCTGGTTCCCTCCTGCAGGCATTGGGGTTCGCTGAGGATCTGTCCCTCTAAGGTAACATCTTTCCCCAAATAGGGGAGGTTAGAGATGTGGTTTAGAGGAAAGCCTCTGGTGGAGAGCTCATATCTGAAGGCCCCGCTGAACACCACAGTGACGAAAAGAAGAATCTGTATCCGAGTGGTTTCAGACCTCTCAGAAACTAAAGCACTTATGCACAGGATGAACAGGGTACCGGTGGCTAGGAAGAGATAAAAAATGGGGATATCGACAAAATGGGCAGTCAATATCCCCAGAGCGAAAAAAAGACCGGTGATAAGGGCGGGTTTTTTCATTTCAAGAGGAAAGGCAAAACGCAGTGAGGGCGTAACACTCTCCCCTCAGAATTTGCCGGTAAGCGATATTCGATGTACTCTACCCAGCTCGGCTAATGAGCTGTAGGCGTAGTCTATCTGATAATTCTTCCACAGGAACCCTGTGCCAAAGGATAGTCCCGCCTGTTTTCCCAGCTCGTCGTATAAAGAGTTGTACCCGGCTCTGAGAAACATCATCTTGGCTACAGTGAATTCTCCTCCCACAGAGAAGTAAAGGTCGTTATCATTGGGGAAATTTATGTCTCCGAGGAGCAAAAGTGGCAGGTGTGCCAGCCGGTAGGCAAGTCCCAGTTTGAAATTCACCGGAAGTACTTCTTTGGTTCCTGGGGAATATCCGCTGCGGACGAAACCTATATTGAGAGCAGAGGCTCCCACTGATAAATCGACAACAGGCACTTTGAGAAGCACCCCCAAGTCAACAGCATAGCCGTCTGAGGAGTAGGCTTCTATTTTTGAATAGATAGCCTTCAGCGCTCCTCCCACGAGGAGATTCTTCGACAGTGCTTGGCTCAGAAAGAACTGTAGGGCCCAGTCACCGGCCCCGAAACTGGGCAATCCTTCTCCGGTGGGGTACTCACTGTCAGTCTTCTGGAACTGGCCATAGGAGATATAACGGATTCCCACACCCCAGGCGGTTTTTCTGTTCAGTGCCTTCCCGAAGCCCACAAAGCCAAGCTGAGTGTCCAGCAGATAATCGGTGTAGGCGGCTGTGCCAACTGCCCTTCCGATAGTAGCCAGGCCAGCCGGGTTAACCCCCATAGAGTTAATATCCCCTTGGGCAGCAACGAAGGCACCGCCTAAGGCAGCAGACCGAGCAACAGCATCTATCTTCAAAAAGCTAAAGCCCGTTGTGCCTACATAAGGGCTGGCAGCACCGGCGGGAGCAGCCGCCAGAAACCAGCTTGTAAAGAACACGACAATTATAGCCTTTGCCTCTTGTGCCCTTCTATTCATTATCCCTCCTCAGTTTCAAGGATTTGCAGAGCAGACATCCTGAACCTCTCAGGCAATAAAATACCCTGATCCAGATAGTGGTAAAGACAATCCGCTTTGATATTCCAATAGAGATGAAGGACTTTGTTTCGGAAAGCTACATCTTAAGAAGTTTTTCGTCCAACACAACTCTTTTGCTCGATTTTTATAGTGAGATTTCATTAACCAATCTTAGGTCATACTTTCTTAACCATCCTCATGTTTCTCCTTTCAACTTTTCCAGCAGGATCTCATTGGCCAGTTTGGGATTGGCCTTACCCTGAGTCTTCTTCATCACCTGGCCCACGAAAAAGCCCAGAAGCTGTTTCTTCCCCGCCAGGTATTGTTCCTTCTGCTGCGAGTTCTCTGTCAGAACCTCATCGATTATCTTGCCCAGCTCCCCTCTATCGGTGACCTGCACCAGTGCTTTTTCCTTCACAATCTGTCCGGCTCGCCTACCAGTTTCGACCATCTCTGCGAAGACATCCTTGGCAATCTTGGTGCTCAGGGTGCCGTCAGAGATGAGCTGGAGCAGCTCTGCCAGAGATTCAGGGGCGATACTGAACTGCTCAGGGGTGATTTTCTTCTCGTTCAGCACCCGGTTTACCTCTCCCATCACCCAGTTGCTGGCCATCTTGGGAGCAGCACCACAGTTGACGCACTCCTCGTAGTACTCTGCCAACTCTCTGCTGGCGGTCAGTACCTCAGCATCATATTCAGGGAGATGATATTGTTGGACAAAACGCCGTCTCCTTGCTGTGGGTAACTCAGGCATATTCGCTTCAAGCCTCTCCAGCCATTGTTTATCTACCTCAACAGGAACAAGATCAGGCTCCGGGAAATAGCGGTAGTCGTGGGACTCCTCTTTGCTGCGCATCGGGGCAATGGTTTCCTTTTTCGCATCCCAGGTCATTGTCTGCTGGATGACCTCCCCCCCTTGCTCCAGCAATTCCACCTGGCGTTTCATCTCTGTCTCCAGGGCCCGCTGCAGGTTGTGAAGGGAATTCATATTCTTTATCTCTGTTCTTGTCCCCAACTGCGGAGACCCCTTGGGACGCACAGAGATATTGGCGTCAATCCTGATGTTTCCCTCCTCCATATTGCCTTCGCAAATCCCAAGATAGACCAAGATTTGCCTCAGTTTGCTCACAAATTGGTAGGCCTCCTCGGGTGAGTTTATGTCGGGTTCGGTGACAATCTCTATCAGAGGCACCCCACAGCGGTTGACATCGAACAAGGACTCGCCCTCTGGTACATATTCCTCCTCGTGCACTAACTTGCCGGCATCCTCCTCCATATGGATGCGCCTCAGCCTTATCCTCTTGGGACGACCATCGGCTTCGATCTCTATGCCCCCGCCCGTGGCCAGCGGCGGCTCGCTTTCCGACTGGTATTGCGATATCTGATAGCCCTTGGGCAGGTCAGGGTAGAAATAGTTTTTGCGGAGGAACCGACTTCGAGGTTGAATCTCTGATCCCGCAGCCAAAGCCATCTTCAAGGCATATTCCACCGCTTTGCGGTTCAGCACCGGTAACACCCCAGGCATCCCCAGACAGACAGGACACCCATGGGTGTTGGGTTGATCTCCAAATTGGGTACTACATCCGCAGAATATCTTGCTCTTAGTCGAAAGCTGGGCATGGATCTCCAGCCCGATTATGGTTTCATATTCCATTTTGCTTTCCTTCTCGTCTCTCTTGGGCTCGATTTTGTAGTTCTGGTTCGCCATCACCATTGAAGATAAATCAATGTCAGATATCAAAGTCCAAATGCCGAATGTCTTTTGTCATTTAGGCCTTGAAATCTCACATTGCATTCGGCCTTTGGCTTCGCAATGTAAATTTGACACAGCTAAGTTAATAAAGAGGTTGACTAGCGATTTTGTTCTATGACATAGGCCACCCTCAGGACAGTCTCTTCGTCAAAATGTTTGCCTAGGATTTGAATCCCGATAGGCAGGCCCTGAGAGGAGAGGCCACAGGGCACAGAGAGGCCGGGGATGCCTGCCAGGTTAGCAGATATGGTATAGATGTCCGAAAGATACATCTGCAAGGGGTCGTCGATCTTCTCTCCAAGCTTGAAAGCCACCGTGGGAGAGGTGGGAGTAACAAGTACATCTACCCTCTGGAGGGCCTGTTGGAAGTCCTGCATAATCAGAGTGCGCACCTTCTGTGCTTTCAGATAGTAAGCATCGTAGTAGCCAGCACTGAGGGCGTAAGTGCCCAGCATAATTCTCCTCTTCACCTCGGTTCCAAACCCTTGGCTACGAGTGCATTTGTACATCTGGTCCAAATTAGCAGGATTTTCTACCCGGAAGCCATAACGAACCCCATCATAGCGGGCTAGATTTGCTGAGGCCTCGGCGGTAGCCAGAAGATAGTAGGTGGCAATTGCATACTCCGTGTGGGGTAGTGTGACCTCTTCTACCTCAGCACCTTGATCCTGGAGTTGTTTCACTGCAGAGAGCAGCGTCGACTTCACCTCCTCCTCTAACCCCTCGGCAAAGTACTCTCTGGGAAGCCCTATTTTAAGTCCTCTTATCTCTTTTCCTAAGGCAGACAGATAGTCGGGCACTGACACATCAGCGGAGGTGGAATCACGGGGGTCGTGGCCAGCTATGACACCCAGCAACAGGGCACAATCCCTGACATTTCTGGCCATAGGACCGATCTGGTCTAAGGACGAGGCATAGGCCACCAGGCCGAAGCGGGAGACCCTTCCGTAAGTGGGTTTGAGTCCTACCACCCCGCAGAAGCTTGCCGGCTGTCGGATGGAACCTCCGGTGTCTGAGCCTAAAGCCACAACTGCCTCACCAGCAGCCAGTGCTGCCGCTGACCCTCCACTTGACCCCCCAGGGACACGGTCTGGGGCGTAAGGGTTCTTGGTCACCCCAAAATAAGATGTCTCGGTAGAAGAGCCCATAGCGAACTCATCCATATTCGTCTTGCCCACCAGCACAGCATCGGCCGCCTTGAGCCGTTGAATCACCGTGGCATCATAAGGCGGCACAAAGTTCTCCAGAATTTTAGACCCACAGGTAGTCCTTATCCCCTTAGTGCAGATGTTATCCTTCACCGCCACCGGTATTCCCGCCAGCTTGCCCACCTTTTCCCCTCTGGCAACCTTCTCATCCACCTGTCGGGCTTTCTCCAGTGCCTCCGACTTTAAAAGCAGTAGGTAGGCGTTTATCTGTCGGTCATTCTCTTCAATCTGCTCAAAGAGAGATTCAACTACCTGGGTGGAAGTGACTTCCCCTTTGGAAATCTTTGCCAACAGTTCATATGCCGGTAGTTGATTTACACTCGATGCCTCTGTCTCTGGATGGAGAAAACTCAATATAACCTCCTTCTCTGTTTCAACTGAGCAACATTTCAAACGATCTTCCGAGGATATACGAAGCCCTGCGTAGCCGGATTTTTGTGAAGCGACCGAAGGGAGCGAACCCGCAAATGGATGTTAAGCGAAGCTTGCCGCGCGAAACTCTCTGCTACAATCTCTCAGCCCCTTAGCTCCCTTTTCTCTGGTGCTTCCTCTTTTTCTTCTGGCTCGCGCATCTCGCTCTCAACTTCCCGAGCCGCCTTCTTAAACTCCCTGATCCCTTTGCCCAAGCTTCGAGCTATTTCGGGAATTCTTTTGGCCCCAAACAAGAGCAGAACAATCAGCAGTATCAGCAGAATCTCCCAGGGCCCTATTCCTAACATAGTCTCATCGCCTCCTGTGTAAAAAGTTAAGACTCCTCACTGGCCTCAGTAGGAGTATTTATAGTAATACCAGGCTATAGCAATTCCCAACAGACTGATGATGTTGAACTTCAATGTGAAGCCGAAGGTGATGGTGAGGACAATCAGATTGAGAGTGACAGGGGGGAATTCATATCGGAATGAATCGACCAGGACTTTCTTCACCACATTGTTATCCGGCAGAATAAAACCAAGGATTTCCCCCACCACTGTGCCTATTAAAAGTCCTACAAAAAGGGTTATGATTAAGATTCCTGTGCTCTTACCTCTGTACATTGACATCCCTTCCATAAGGGGCACTTACTGAATTCCCGCCTTCTTAAAGATAAAATCTACATTTTTCAACTGCTCTTTTAGGTCAAAGCAACGGTCTAT
>CAZQSC010000093.1:0-9667 GCA_964595705.1 uncultured bacterium
TGGCCAGAAGTGGGGTGCTATTTACCGATGCAGTAGTAAATTGCGGCTGGACATTACCGCAGCACATTACTATGATAACCGGCACCCATCCCCTCAAGCACGGGCTCATCTACCTGAAGAGGTCCCGCGCCCTGAGGAAATCTATAAGGACCCTTGCGGAGCTTTTCAGGGGAAGGGGATATCTGTGCTTCGGCTTCGCCAACGCTAATCGCTACGGTGGTGGGTGGGAATATGGCTTCTGGCGGGGGATGCACCATTACACCACGGTATTCCCTTACAACAACATGATGGAACTTTTGCCGGAGGAGGCCTTCTGGGCCTTCCGTATGGCAGGTTCCAAACCGTTCTTTATGTACATCCACACCAACGATACCCACGAACCCTTCGCCGCCAGCGAACCGTTCGGTTCCAAATGGGGGGCAGAGTACATCGACCGGTACGAAGGTGAAGTAAGCTATGTTGACCATTATTTCGGGATGATACTCAAGGAGTTGGAGAAGAGGGGATTAAAGAATCATACCCTCGTCGTCGCTACCTCCGACCACGGCAGCGAATTTTTAGAGCACGGCTTTCACGAGAAGAAGCTCAACCTATACGAGGAGATCTCTCGGGTGCCGCTTATCTTTCGTCTTCCAGGGGTGTTGCCGGAGGGGAAGAGGATCGAGGGATTGTGCGAGACTATGGACATAGCCCCGACGATTTTGGACATCTGCTCGGTCCCGATTCCAGAGTGGATGGATGGCAGAAGCCTCTTTTCCAGGATACTCGGGGATGAATCCGCAAGGCCCTCGGAATATGTCATCGCCCATACTTTGCATGAGACGATCTATCTCTACGAGCATTTCTCGGTGCGGGATGAGCACTACAAGTTCATAAGAACGGTTCCCCTCTCCAAACGACCTCAGAGGTTACCCGGAGAGATCGGCAGACGATTCGAAAGGTTAGCCTCTGTTGCCGAGTTTGGAGAGGGAGCATGGCGGGAGCTCTACGACCTTAAGGATGACCCTGATGAGACACGGAACCTTATCAGTTCAAAGCCCGATGTGGCTTGCAAGCTCGAGCAAGTACTCGATGGGTACATTAGATCATTCGGCTATATGCCTAAGAGGGGATGAAAAGAAGGGCTGTTTCCCCGGACGCTGGCACAGGCAGGAATGGACCCCGGGGGGGCCGGTTGTTGGGGGTGGCTTTAGGAGGCGGTATCAATGCTGGGTAAGAGGGTCTTGGGCATAGCCGAGCTTTCCGGATGGGCCATCCGACCTGAAAGGCGAACCGGGTGTGAGGCTGAGGATATGCTTCAGGCGCACCTAGAGCGGGGCATTTGGAAGATCTCCTGGCACTGCGCCCGAAGCACGGTGTTCTATCACAGCGAACTGCTTGATGCCACACTTTACTGCGACAGCCCCGAGGCCCCCGACCAGAGGTCCGAGGACTGGGAGAGGTATACCGGCGCCGCTGCGGGCTGAGGGCTGCCCTGAAGTTCGCCCAAGAGAAAGGAATGATCCTTTGGGGGCGTGTGGCCATGAACCGCCACTATTCGGTCCGGTATTGTGGAGGATCGCTTACCTCGAAGTTCGCGGCAAGCCATCCCGGGTGGTATGAGGTGACCCGTGAGGGGGGGGCCGATCCCTCAAGGCTCTGCTATGCCTTCCCCGAGGTGCGCAGGGAGCGGGTGGCCATACTTTCAGAAATAACCCGCATCGGGGTATACGGGCTTCAACTTGACTTCTGCCGCCAGCCCCCTATAATCCGCTACCATCCTGTACTGGTGGAGGGATACAGGAAAAAGATGGGTATCGACCCGAGGGGGATAGAGGGCTTGGACCGGGAGGCGTGCCTTTCGTGGTGGCGCTTCCGGGCGGAGTTCGTAACCCAGTTCATGCGGGAGTTGAAGTCGGCCATAGATGAAATCCGGAGGGAGAGGGGACGTCCCATCCCGGTCCAGGCCCGAATATGTGACAGCGGTTTCGACATCAACCTAGCCGCCGGCCTGGATGTAGTGACTTGGTGTCGGGAGGGACTGATAGATGAGCTATGCGTGAACCCCCTCCACTGGGCATACGAAGGGATAGTCCACGATGTGAGACCTTACGTCGAGCTGTGCCGGCGGACCGGCATCCGTATCCTCGGTGGAGCGCATACCAATTGCATAGATCCGGTGGGAGATGCTGGGATCAATCCTGTGGTGCTGGCACGGCGGGTTCTGGACCTTTACCGTCAGGGGGTTGAGGGAGTGGTTCTCTATGAGACCGAATACGGCGTGGAGCGGGAGGAGTTGGCGGATCTACTTCCCATCGTAGGAAACCCTGAGGCCTTAGAGGAATACCTTTCCGACTCGGAGAGATTGGCGTGCTGGCCCAGCACTTACAAAAATGCCTTCTACGGCATAGACAACCATTCAGGAATGGACTGGAGCATCTACTACCTCTGGACCGGCGAGCCGAGGTTGTAATCTACCTAGACTTGAAAGGAGGTCGAGGTGTACTTCGATCCCTACAGCGCTTACAGGGTCCTCTCCCTGAGCAGGGTTGGAGGTGACTCAAACCCTTGACGCCATCTACAGCTCAGCGGAAAACCGACAGGGAGCTCGTCCTTTGATCCTAAGGCCCCCCTCTTTGAGAAAAACCGGCCTATCTTCGGCAAGGAGGGAATTTGCTATGCGTATCCTTTTCTTGGACTTGGATACCCTAAGGGCAGACCATTTAGGCTGCTATGGGTATCATCGCAACACTTCCCCCAATATCGATATGATTGCCGAGCAAGCTGTGCGTTTCACTAACTACTATTGCTCGGATGCCCCGTGTCTGCCGTCGCGCACGGCGTTGATGACGGGCCGCTTCGGCATTCATACCGGCGTCGTCGGGCACGGAGGGACCGCGGCCGATGTTCGGTTAGAGGGCAGATCACGAGGATTCCGCGATCGGCTGACCGGCGAAAGCCTTTCTGCTTTCCTGCGTTCTGTCGGCTTCAGGACTGTTACCATAAGTCCCTTTGCAGAGCGGCATGGAGCATGGCACTTTTATGCTGGCTTTTCTGAAATGCATAATACCGGTAGGGGTGGAATGGAATCCGCAGAAGACATCACGCCCACCGTTCTGCGATGGATTGAACAGAACGCCAGGCAGGACGATTGGTTCCTCCACGTCAATTACTGGGACCCACACACTCCTTACCGCGCACCGATGGAATTCGGAAATCCTTTTGAAAATGATCCCTTGCCTGAGTGGTTAACCGAAGAGGTGCTACAGAAGCACCGTGATATGGTTGGTCCACACACTCCCCGCGAAATAGGTATGTATTCTGGTGGCGGGATAGATCCCATGTTCCCTCGCTATTTGGGTGAGATCAAAGACATGAAAGATCTTCGCCAGATGATCGATGGTTACGATTGCGGCGTACGCTACCTCGACGAGCACATAGGTCAAATTTTCGCCGCGCTTGAGGAGCAGGGCGTTCTGGATGATTTGGCGATTATCATCTCCAGTGACCATGGGGAAAATATGGGAGAATTTGGGATTTATGGAGAGCATGCGACCGCAGACCATCCCACCTGCCGGATCCCAATGATTATCCGGTGGCCCGGAGGCAAGCAGGGGTATGTGAATGACGGCCTGCATTACAATTTAGATTTGGGGCCGACTCTCGCCGAACTATTTGGGAAGCCACCCATACCAAGCTGGGACGGTCAAAGCTATGCACCGGCACTGAGGGAGGGTGAGCCATGCGGTCGAGACTTTCTGGTCCTCAGCCAGTGTGCTCACGTCTGCCAGCGCAGCGTTCGCTTTGGCCCCTGGCTCTATATCCGCACGTACCACGACGGGTACCACCTGTTTCCAGATGAAATGCTATTTAACCTGGACGAGGACCCCTACGAACAGCACAACTTAGCCGATGCCAATCCGGACATATGCAAAGAAGCAGTTTACCGGCTTAATCAGTGGCACGATGATATGATAAGATCCATGCCCTACGACGTGGACCCGCTTTGGACCGTCATCAAAGAGGGAGGACCATTCCATGCTAAAGGATGTCTCCGCGCATACTGCGAGCGGTTGGCTCAAACGGGACGTGGCTGGGCAATTCCAGAACTGAAACGCCGGCATCTATCGGAATTTGAATAGATTACAGAAATTGGCGGATGATCTACGGTGGCAAGTACAATTTCGTCCTGGAGAACGTCAACAATGCAAGAAGCGCCGTGACAGAAATCGCTCCGTTTGGTCATATGCTTGATAGGGAACCGCTTAGAAGAAAATATGCTGATGGGATTATCTTGACAATAATGGAGGCAGAGATTTAGTCCTGCTGTCAAAAACGCTGACAACTGAAGAAGATTAGAGATGATAGACTTACCTGGAGGAGGGGATTTCAATCCCGCGTTCATCAAATCCTCAAAGCAGGTGTTTTTTGTAGAGAAGATCATTGTCAGAATACACAATCGATAAGTCATTTTATCTTTAAAGCCTGCCCCCATTGTTGAATTAATATTCCTGTGTGTAGTTTAGAATAGGAGAGCAAGCTATGCAGAAGATCAATGTTGCTCTAATTGGACTGGGCCGTATTAGCGATCTGCACGTTCTCGGTTACCAGCGAGAGGATCGTGCGCACCTGTATGCGGTATGCGACCTGCGCAAAGAAGTTGCCGAACAGAGGGCTCGGGCATGGGGTGCAGAGAAGTGGTATGCTGACTATCGATTACTGCTTGAGGATAAGGATGTGGATGCGGTGGAGATCCTCACACCCCATCACCTGCACGCCGAGATGGCTGTTGCAGCCTTGGAGGCAGGTAAACATGTATCAGTGCAGAAACCGATGGCCCGTACGATGAGCGAGGTCAGGGCCATGGTGGCTGCTGCGGAGGAGAGCGATCGCGTCTTTCGGGTTTACGAGAATTTCCGTTTCTATCCCGCTCACCTAAAAGCGGAAGAACTGATTGATAAAGGAGAGATCGGCGAGCCGGTGGGCATCCGGTTTCGGCTGACCAACAGCACCAAAGGGACACACTGGGAGGTGCCACCATCAGCCTGGAGCTGGCGGGGAGATCCGGAGCTCTGCGGCGGAGGATCGCTCACCTTTGATCATGGCTACCACATCTACTCTATGGCCCAATACCTCCTCGGCCCGGTGGAAAAGGTCTTTGCCTGGATCTCTGAACAGGTGGACGAGAAAGGCCGATACTGGGACGGGCCGGCTATGATCTCCTGGAAGCATGAAGGTGGAGAGAAATATGGTGTGTGGGAGGCGGTGATGGCCAAGGATATGCTTATCCATTCCAAGTACTATGCTGGTGAAGATCGCCTGGAGGTCACTGGCTCCGAGGGCATCATCTGGGTAACCCGCTGCACTACCGGACTTTTTGCTGCACCGCCGCTGGTTATGTATCGAGATGGTAAAGTCACCAAGTTCCATGATCTGGAGACAGACTGGGCTTCAAGTTTCGTCGGCTGTACCCAAAACTTCATTGATTCTATTTTGGGAAACTGCCCGCCCCAGATAAATGCCAGGGAGGCGGCGGAAATCATGCGGTTTGCCCTGGCGGTCCAGCTTGCCGCCCGCCAAGGCCGAGAAGTGAGAATAGAGGAGATCACTGAATAGAGCTTTGGCTACACAGAGGCAGATGCTATTATACCAAGCGTACGTGGAAAACAGGAGAAGCCATCACCGCCGCTACCTTGGCTGATTGTCCAGCGGGGCGTGAGACATAAAATGTGAAACGTGATTAGACAACAACATTGGAGTCATTTTTCACGTTTTACGCTTCACGTCCCTGTAGAGCTGCCCATTGGCAAGCAGAGTTTGCTCTGTCATTTCTCGGATTCCTGATTTCCTAATAGTCACAAAGGAGCAGTTCCATGCAGAGCTGGTTTGACAATTTTCTGGAAAAAGCCCCGCTCTCCTGTTGGCAGACATATGATATCCCTGCGCAGTCGGGCCCATGTCCGCAGGGGCACCACAATGTTAACGGCCGATATGTGCCGCGCAGGGTGGATGGCTTTGGGGTGGGCAACGGCCTGGTGCTTGCTATCGTGGGGGTGCGGTTCTACCAGGACAAGTTGTTTCCCACGGCCATCAGTCACCTGCGTGGCCCCACTATGGCTTACCGCATCTTGCAAGAATCCCAGCCCTCAACCCGCAGAAGTTATTATCTGTCGCCACAGCCCGGGCAGGATTTTCTGATCGAGATCGATGGTGAAGTAGCGGCTCCGGAGGAGGCCGACTGGCGTAATGGACGCGGTTTCCTCGGCGCTGCCATCGCCAGTGGTGTGCTGCGCAAAGATGGTGTGGAACTGTGCACTATTGATTTTGCGCCGCAGGACCCACCCCTACCGGCTATTGTGCGCGCTGTCAGAGTGACCAACCGGGGCAGCCGACCAGTGGATGTCAGCATTTATTGTTATCTTTGCCTGGAAAAACGGACTCCATTTTCTGGTATGTTCAACTGTGCCGCCTATGAGAAGGACTACGGCCTGTTTGCCTACGGTGTGACCGAGTCGATGACCAAGTTCAACTTCAACCGTGAGGCAGATCAGCCGGTGGTGGTTCTGTTGCATATTGAGGGCCCAAGGGTCTGTGGCGGTGTGGGAGAACGTGGGGACACATGCTGGGAGGGTATCCGTGCTGGCGCTACTCTCCAGAGACAAAGTAGTAGAATGCCATTCGACGGATATGTGAAGGTGAGCCTGGGCAGTCTCGCCCCCTACAGCAGCAAGGTGTTTACCTGTTCAATCCTCACGGGTTACTCCCGTGAGGAAGTTCTGACCACACTGGATGCGCTCCAAGCAGAATCCATCCAATTCTTGCTTGAGCGCACTTACAGCTTCTGGCAAAACTGGTGTAACCAGCCCACAATGAAAACCTCCTCTGCCCGCGTGAACCACCTGATTGACAACATAAAGGTGATGGCCAAGTGCTTTATCAACAATGGTAAAGAATTTGCCACAGGCTCAACCTATTACGGGGGAGGAACCTGGGGGCGAGATTCTTACTACCAGGCAAGGGGACTTCTGGCTTGTGGGCATTACCAGGAGGTGAAAAATCACATTCTGGCCTACAAGCAGTTTATGGCTCGTTATGGTGTGCTACACTGTTACCATCTCGACGGCACACCAGGGGATTTCTCCATCGTGGGGAATTACGAATTACCGGCCATTTTTGTCCTGCTGGCACGTGACTACTTTCGTTATGTTGGTAAATTCGAGCTACATCAGGATATGGTTGCCTTCGTTGAGGATGCCATCTCCCAGCAGCGCCTGACCCAGAACTCTCTGGCCTGTCTTTCAGGCGATGAGACCTGGAGGGTTGCAGGCAGTTATACCGACATCCGCTCCGAACAGTCGGAAAACTCATATTTAGCGGCATTGGCCTACGAGTTTGCTTACGAGCTGACCGGTAAGCCGCACTACAAACAGACTGCGGAGCAGGTGCGTAAGGCTATGGCCAAGTATCTGGTAGCAAGCAAAGGCTGGTACGCCCACTTCCGCACCCTGGATGGCACGCTTGATGAGCGACCACTGGCCAACTGCATGGCCCGCCCCTTGTTGTTGGATTTTCCCCGCACGACCGCTGAGTTAGCCATTGTCCGAAAAGGGATACAGGCTGCCTGGCGATACTGTCGAACCGAGGCGGGCATTGTGCGTACCGATCCTATGAGCACAGGGATGTGCGGTAATACTCCCGGTTACTTCATCTATGCTTTAGGGGAGATTAATTCGGTTGCAGCAGATTCCCTCTTCTGGAGTACGGTGGATTTTGCTGCTTCTTCTGGGGTGTATTGGGAATTTCCCCAAACTCATGCCGAGGGCTTCAGCGGCGAAAAGTGGAGACTCTGGGACAGCTCCAGCGTTATGGAGGGGTTGGTTCACTACCTGTATGGAATCAAACCCCTGGCCGACGGTGTCGAGGTGGCGCCCCATCTACCCCATGGTCTTGACAGCCTTGAGGTGAGCGATTTTCAAATCCGCGATACGGTCTTAAACTTTTCGCTTAGAGGGTGCAGTAGCAGCAAGGTAGCCACTTACCACAGCGAATCACCAGCTACACCCTCCCAGGAACAGGATCGATTCAAGCTACAAGATCTCAAGCCCCGGGTAGTGCTTGAATCTGATAAGCCCTTGCGTTATCGTCGCTGCGGCACGGTTATCGAGCTTGTGCCGATGGGTAAGACGCCACCCTATCTTGATGTGAATCCGATGAGTTACGATATCAACAGGCGGGTGTTGAGGCTTTCGGCCCTGGGCAATGTTAAACTAAAGTTGGCCGGTATAGGCTATGTGGAACAGGTGAAAGGCGCTGTTTCCCGCAAGACGGTGACAAACACCACATCGGCAGAGTTAACGGTGCAATGTGATGATGAAGTGGTAACCCTTTCGCCGGGGCAGCGTAAGAGTTTCGAAACTATCGGAGAGAGATTGACCAACGAGTTTTTTCTGCTCACGCCGGTCTATCAGATCATCGATGAGGTGGAACCGGGCCAGGCGTTCATCCTCCGGGGCAAATTGGCCTACCCGAACGGACAGGGGTGGGTAGGGAACCCGACGGTGAGCTTTAACAATGAAACAGTTAAGCTGAGTACGGACGATTACGGTTATTACGAGGTTAGATTGAATGCTCCGGAGAGAGCAGGAGAATATCGGCTGACCGTCACTGCCGGCAGCGAGGTATTTCACCGCGAGGTTATGGTTCTGCAAGACCCAATGAATCGGATTGACACTGTGCTGGCCGAACATGGTCTGCCTAACTGTCGAATACTGGTCGAAGGACAAGATGAGGCCGTCCGGATGGCGTGGGAGATCTGGTATGCCGTGCTGGAGGCAAAGGCGATTGATCTACCAGTGGTTTTTAATCCTGAAGAGCATGCTCAGCTTCACACCATCAAGATCGGCGATGTTCCTCTCGATTACACCCTCACCGCCGAGCGCAGAGGCTACAGCATCAGGAGTGACAAGAGAGGTCGGTTCGTTATGAGTCTCCCCCTCTCTGATGATGTGAGGGATGCGCAACCGTTCATCAATGACCTGTGGATGAACGTGTGTTATCCCGCGGGGCGTGGCCAGGGGCTGAGGGAATATGCTCGATGCTTCACTGGCAGTGTGCAGGTAGAACTTGATTTCCCGCAGATTGACAACTGCTACATTGGGCCGAACAGAGCCACAAGTGGCACCCTGACGGCTGCCGAGGGTTGCTGCCCTAAAAAATTACCGTTGCCCTATGTGAAGGTGGGGCTGAGTCACAATGAATTGGTGGTGGAAACCGACGCCCCAGAGCCGATCACTGGTCGGATAACGCTGACTGTTCCTCCACCGGTTTCCCTGATCGACAATATCCCTGTGGACAGGCACGAGGATCCTGCCCGGGATGTGGTCCAGTGGAAGGCGCTTCCTGACGGCAGTAAACAGATCATCGCTGAACTTACACCTGGCAGAAAGCTTAAGGAATCGCGTGTTTTGAGCAAACCGACTTACCGGAGGCTTACGGTACGCCTGCCATATCTTTTGCCTGAGTGGTATAAGCTGAAAACGGGCTAAGGATGTTAACCTCCCACAGGTTCCGAACCTGCGGGAGGTTGAAAATAGGAGCTTGGAAAAGGAGAAGAATGACTATGAAGGCCCCTCATTTACATCTGTTCGTAGTGCCCCACTTTCACTACGATGTGGCCTATCTGCGAACC
>CAZQSC010000094.1:0-9485 GCA_964595705.1 uncultured bacterium
GATCAGCCAAGCGTATTTATCAGACAGCTCAATCGCTCAAACTGGACATCAGAGAAATCCATCTGGTGATAAACCAGTTGGGAGATTATTTGACTCCAGAGGAAGAGATCAAAGCTGTGGGAGTGCCTCTTCTGAGCACTATCCCTTACGATCAGGAAGTGTTGAACTACAGTGCGAAGATAAAATCGCTTTTAGACTTGCCCCCTGACTCGCCTGCGGTGAAGAAAGTAGCAGAATTATTAGAACAGTTAGGGGTGCTTTGTTGAGGAGCTGGGGATGAGGGTCTCACGACGAATAGTGCTACATTTCCCAAAGCAATTGGTTGATCAACCGATTATCTACTCGTTGTCAAGGAATTACAACTTAGTCTTTAATATCTTGAAGGCAAGTGTAACTCCAGGAGAAGAAGGACTCTTAGTCTTTGAACTCACCGGCAACAAGAACGACTACGAGGCGGGGATAGATTATCTGAAAAGCTTGGGGGTGAAGATAGAGCCCTTAAGTCGAGATGTCAAACGGAATGACCTTAAATGTACCCACTGTGGTGTCTGCGTTACCGTCTGCCCCACTGGGGCGCTCTCTGTTGACCGCAAGACAATGATAGTTGGGTTCGATTCAGCAAAATGCACCGCTTGTGAACTCTGTGTCAAGGCCTGCCCTCCCAGAGCAATGGAGGTGCACTTTTAAATACTAAGGAGGTTCCCACATGCGCAAAGCCAGAATCGGCATTCTCACGTTCTCAGACGGCAGAGAGTTCGTCCACGAACAACTGAAGCCTTTGAACCAGAGACTGTTAGACAAGGTTGTTGCAGCCCTGCAGGAGACGGGCGAGGTGGAGGTGATTTCGGGCCAGCAGATCATCTGGACTCCCCGGCTTGCCCGACAAGAGGCCCAGCGGATGAGGGCACAGGATGTGGATGCCACCATCTTCAACTACTCCATCTGGGCTTTCCCCCATCTTTCTGCCATTGCCGCTGAAAACGGGCAACCACCCTACCTTCTGCTCTCCAATCTCAACCCCACTTATCCTGGCCTGGTGGGAATGATGGCTGCTGCAGGCAGCTTAGACCAACTGGGAATACCCAACTGGAGACTCTGGGGCGACATCAGCAGTGATAAGAAACTCTTAGGCCAGGTGCTCTGCTTCTGCCGGGCGGCCCGGGCAGTCCACGACCTGCGAGGTCAGACCTACGGACTGATCGGCGGACGCAGCCTGGGAATGTACACTGCGGTGAGCGATACCAGACAGTGGCAGCACATCTTCGGCGTGGACGTGGAACATATAGACCAGTTAGAGATAGTGAGACTGGCTGAACAGGTGCCCGATGACCGGGTAGAGAAAGCCCTCAAGTGGCTAGAGCAGAATGTAGGCAAAATCCACTACGACGGTAAGAAACTCACTCCCGAGAAACTGAAGTACCAGATTAAATGCTATGAGGCCACCAAAAGAATTATCAGGGAGAAGGCGCTCGGTTTTGTGGGCATAAAATGTCAGCCGGAGCTTTCGGACAATTATGTCACCCAATGCCTCAGCGCCGCTTTTCTCAATGACAAATACGACTGGAACGGCTCTCACGAACCCGTCGTCTGTGCCTGCGAAGTGGATATGGACGGGGCTCTGACTATGCAGATATTGAAGCTACTCTCAGATGATCCAGTGCTGTTTATGGACTTCCGACACTATGACGAGAAAGAGGAGGTCTTTGTCTTCTGCAATTGCGGCTCTCAGGCCACCTACTATGCGGGCAGATCAGACGACCCCAGGGAGAACCTTAAAAATGTCCACCTCTACCCTCAGACCATCTACTATCCAGCGGGAGGGGCCACAGTGCAATATGTAGGCAGGGCGGGCGAGGTTACCCTTGCCCGGCTGACCAGATCCAATGGCCAGTATTGGATGGCCATTATGCCTGGAGAATTCGTGGAATATCCCCGCTCTAAGTGCAACCAGACCCAGACGGAATGGCCTCACTGTTTCACCAAACTCTATGTCTCTCCCGAAAAGCTCATCTCGGAGTATGGTTCCAACCATACTCACGGGGTCTACGGCAACTGGACAGAAGAGCTGGTTACAGTCTGTAAGATGTTAGGGATTAAGTCGGTAGTTTACAGATGACCGCTAGCTGATTGACTCGTAAAAAGTCCAGAGTATTCCCTCTCCCTTGAGGGAGAGGGCTTGCCCCGTGAAATACTGAAGAGCTACACTATAGATCCTTCCTCAATCTGCCCGAGAGAGTGCAGAGAGGGTCAACACTATAAAAGACGATTATTTCACGGGGTGAAGATGAGGGTATCCCCCTCCCCCAGGGGAGGGGAAATACGACTTTTTACGAACGGATCCTAGCTTAATCTCCTCATAAACGGATTTTTGAGAATAAAGAGGCCTACAGGTCCTTTTTCTCCTTGTATACCAAGCGCACATGAAACTAGAAGAAAGTGTACCGCCGCACCAGGTGTAAAGCGTGAAACGTAAAACGTGAAGCGAGATTACGCCTCACGCTTCACGGCCCCGCAGGGGTGCCCATTGGCACAGCAGACTCTGCTCATTTCCCGGATTTCAAGTGCACCACGTATAAAAAAAGATGGGGGAGGTGAATCCTATGGAGTTAAAGACGGTGAGGATTGAGAAGCCAGAGGGGATGAACCTGATTCTGGGGCAGGCACATTTCATCAAAACGGTAGAGGACCTCCACGAGGCCTTAGTCTCGGCCGTGCCCGGTATTAAGTTCGGACTGGCCTTCTGTGAATCCTCCGGCCCCTGCTTGGTGAGATACAGCGGAACCGATCAGAAATTGGCCGAACTGGCTGGGGAAAACGCCCTCCGCCTGGGAGCTGGACACTCTTTCATCATCCTGGTGGAAAATGCGTTTCCCATAAATCTGTTGCCCTCCCTCAAAGCTGTCCCTGAGGTCTGCCGCATCTTCTGTGCCACCGCCAACCCAGTGGAGGTGATCATTGCCCAAACCGAACAGGGCCGGGGAGTTCTGGGAGTGATAGATGGGTTCCACACTAAAGGAGTGGAGACCGAGGAGCAGATCCAAGAGAGAAAAGAGTTTCTGCGAAAGATAGGTTATAAGTTCTAATCAGATTTAACCGCAAACTCTGCAGAGTAGGCGCAAAGAGCACAAAGTTTCAGAGACAAAAACACCCAGGACCAAATGGTAAGTATTTACTTTGTGTCTTAGTGGTTGCACTGCACTTCTTGGGCCTTAGCTGGTTTTGCGCCCTCTTTGGGCCCTTTGTGGTTGGACAAAACTCAATATTTTTCGCCGGGATCTTGACAGGGGATTGGTTGTTTGCTATTTTTACCTTCAAGGTTAAGCTCTCCAATGTAACCCTAAACCCGGAAAGGAGGTAGTATGTTAAGCGACCTGGAGATTGCCCAAGCAGCAAAGATGAAGCCGATAATGGAGATTGCAGAAGCCATCGGCCTTCAAGAAGAAGAGATTGAGCCTTATGGGAAGTACAAGGCTAAGGTCTCGCTTGATGTATTAGAGAGGTTGAAGGAGAGACCTGACGGAAAACTTATCACTGTGACGGCCATCACTCCTACCCCTCTGGGAGAAGGGAAGACGGTTACAGCCCTTGGGCTGGGGCCGGCGCTGGTGAAGATCGGCAAGAGAGCCTGTAACACTATGCGGGAGCCCTCAAAGGGGCCGACTTTTGGGATCAAAGGGGGCGCCTGTGGCGGTGGCTACTCCCAAGTGGTGCCGATGGAGGACATCAACCTGCACTTCACCGGGGATATACACGCTGTGGAGACCGCTCACAATCTGTTAGCCGCTGCCCTGGACACCAGTTTGCTTAAAGGCAACAAGTTGAATATCAACCCCTTAAATATCACCTTGAGGCGGTGTGTTGATTTAAGCGACCGGGCTTTAAGGCAAATTGTGATCGGCCTTGGCGGCAAAGCCAACGGCATTCCCCGGGAGACAGGTTATGACATCACCGTTGCCACTGAGACTATGGCCATTCTGGCCCTTACCACCGGTCTGTTTGATCTGCGACAACGGTTGGGGAGGATGGTGGTCGGCTACACTTATGATGGCAAGCCAGTGACCGCTGAAGACCTTAAGGTTGCCGGAGCTATGTGTGTGCTCCTTAAGGATGCCATCAAACCTAATCTGGCCCAGAGTCTGGAAAATACACCGGTCTTTGTCCATGCCGGCCCATTTGCCAATGTCGCACACGGCAACAACTCAGCCTTAGCAGATATGATTGCTCTGAAACTGGTCGATTATGTGGTCACAGAAAGCGGCTTTGGTGCTGACTGTGGCTTCGAGAAGATGGTCAATGTCAAGTGTCGCCAGAGCGGCTTAAAGCTCGACGGGGCAGTGATTGTCGCCTCCATCCGTGCGCTTAAGATGCACGGCGGTGCCTTCCGGGCCATCCCCGGCAAAGCACTGGACAAAGACCTGGTGGCAAAGGAGAATATGCCCGCCCTGGAGAAAGGCTGTGAGAATCTGGCCAAGCAGATAGAAAATGTGAAGATCCATGGCGTGCCTGCCGTAGTGGCTATCAACCGATTCACTACCGACACCGAGGCAGAGATTGAACTGGTACGGAAACTGGCCTTAGAAGCAGGAGCAGACGACGCTGTCGCCTGTGACCCCTGGGGCAAGGGAGGGGATGGCTGTATTGAATTGGCCCAGGCAGTGGTTAAAGCCGTGGAGAAACCCCACCAGATGAAGTTCCTTTACCCCGACGAGGCTTCCATAAAGGAGAAGATCGAAACCATAGCCACACGGATCTATGGGGCAGATGGGGTGGATTACACCCCGCTGGCCGAACAGAGAATCAAGCTTTATACAGATCTGGGCTACGCCAAATTCCCTATCAATATGGCTAAGACCCATCTGTCGCTGTCCCACGACCCCAATCTAAAGGGAGCACCCAAAGGCTTCCGCATCCCGGTGCGCGACATCCGTGCCTCGGTGGGCGCCGGGTTCCTCTATCCGCTTTTAGGTGAGATGAGGACTATGCCAGGTCTGCCCTCGGTTCCAGCCTTCACCGAAGTGGACATCGACGAAACAGGAAAGACCGTGGGGCTGTTCTGAAAAGCCAGAAGAAAGACTAAGGAAGAGAGAGGAAAGAGGTCGGTCCCTTTTCTTTCTCTTTAAAAATGGGGAGTGTTAGCTTGGAAACCAGAAGCGTTTTGATCATCGGCGCCGGCATCGCCGGGATAACCTCAGCGGTTGAACTGGCCAGGAAAGGAGTCTCTGTCTATCTGGTCGATAAACAAGCCACAATGGGCGGACAGGTGGCCCGGTTCGGCTGTAAGGCCACTGAGAGGTGCAACAAATGTTCTGCCTGTCTTCTCACCGAAAAGATAGCGGAGTTAAAAGATGCCTCTTCGGTCTGTTTCCACCCCTGTTCGAGGATCAAAGAGATAAGACGAGACAGCGGAGACTTCCGAGTCACCATCTTACAAGAGCCTCAGCCGATTACGCTGGACTGTTGTATCGCCTGCGGGCTGTGTCTCCAGGAATGTCCGGAACAATGCATCAGGCCCACTCTGCTCCGGGCATTCCCTTACGGCTATTTGATCGACCAGCAGAGGTGTCGTAATTACAGCGGGCAGCAGTGCCGCCGATGCGCAGAGGTTTGTCCCACCGAGGCCATCCGCTTTGACCGTTCGCCTCGTCTGTTTGAAGTACAAGTGACAGCTATTGTTGTGGCCACAGGATTTGAACCTTTTAACCCACGGAATAAACCTCAGTATGGGTATGGCAGGTTTCCCAATGTGATGACCGCACTGGAGGTAGAAGAACAACTGAGCAGAAAGGGGCGCGTGGAGAAGCCCTCTGACGGCCAGGTTCCTCAGGATGTTGCCTTTATCCAGTGCGTGGGTTCCCGTGACTCACAGTTAGAAAACGGCTACTGCTCGCAAGTCTGCTGCGCCTATGCTATGAGGATGGCTCGCTTGCTTAAATATCATTCCCCTCAGACAAATATAGCCATTCACTATATGGATATACAGAAGTTTGGAAAGGGATTTGACCAGTTTTACGCCCAGTCGAAAGGAGCGATCCGCTTTGTCAGGGGGCTTCCTGCTGAGGTTACCGAAGGCCCTGATGGCCGGCTCACCTTAGTCTACGAAGATATGGAGAAGGGTAAAATCACCAGGGGAGAATACGACCTGGTCATCCTCTCCGTGGGTATCACTCCCTCAGAAGGAACCAGAGAGCTGGCAGAGGTTTTGAATATCAAGACCGACCAGTTCGGTTTCTACACTGGTCCAGAGCTTGACCCGACCCAGACAGGCCTGCAGGGGGTATTTGTGGCTGGCTGTTGTAGAGGACCTACGGATATTAACGGCTCGATAGCCCAGGCAAAGGCAGCTGCAGCTAAGGCACTGGCTTTATTGGAAACTACTACAGAAAACATAGAACGAACGGAAGGAGCTGAGCAATAGGATCGGGGCGTAACAAATAGCAGCCTGTGGCTAACCCCTGGGAAAAAAGCCAAGATGTATACCAACTCCATAGAGATGCCTGTTCTTTTTCCGTGCGTTCTACCTAACAAGATATTATTCTATAAACATGTCGTCTCTAACAAGACTCCTGTCTGTCCCGATAGGGACAAAATGTTTATAGCAAATAGGATTAACCATTCATTCGAAGTCCCTTTAGGGACGATATGTTCACTTTTTCGAATCTGGGATGATATAATTGGAACAGAGAAGAAGGTCGCTTTTATTGGTTCGGTATAGAAAGGGGAATGGAACAGAGAAAATTTAAGTCATACGGTCACATAGGACTTGCGCTCATTCTATTTATAGAGTTTTCTGTTATCTTTGGACTCAGCCCCATCACAGTATGGACCACTCCAATTGCCTGGACCGGGTATATCCTGTTCATTGACAGCATTATCTTCAAACTAAGGGGGAATTCCTTCATCACAGCTCGCACCAGGGAATTTCTGATAATGCTGCCTTTATCCCTCGGACTTTGGCTTATCTTTGAGTGGTATAATCTGTTCATTCAAAACTGGCATTACATAAATCTTCCTCAGAAGCTGTGGGTGAGATGGATTGGTTTTAGCTGGTCATTTGCCACCATTATGCCCGCGATCTTCGAAACTGCTGAGCTGATAGAGGGGTGGAATATCTTTGGGCGGCCCCGAAGAGGGATACGTATAAGGTTGTCATTGCTTTACAGCTTTATCGCCATCGGGGTGGTCTGCCTGATATTGCCTCTGGTTTTTCCCTTTAGATATGCAAGATATATGGCTGCCTTAGTCTGGGGCGGATTCATATTTTTGTTGGAGCCAGTGAACTACCTGCTGGGAACAGATTCCATTTTAAGAGATTGGCAGCAGGGCCGTTTCAACAAGTTCTTCTCCCTGCTTCTCGGCGGCTGGATATGCGGCATCTTATGGGAATTCTGGAACTTCTGGGCCTATACCAAATGGGTCTATACCGTCCCCATTTTCGGCAACATAAAGATATTCGAGATGCCTGTGATAGGGTACCTGGGGTTTCCTGTCTTCGCAGTGGAGCTGTATGTGATGTACAACTCGGTGAAGCTCCTGAAGGCCAAGCTAATAAGATCTTAGTCCTGTCACAGATAACTTTGTCCCTTCAGAACCTCAAAAACCTTCAACCCAAAACCAGTTGAAAGGAGACTCAACTATGAGTAGAGTAGAAATTTCAGCGGGTAAGCTCAGGAACCTGCGGATCCTGGCAGGTGCTGACGGCAGATTTTTGATGATGGCTATCGATCAGAGGGGCTCTTTGAAGAGGATGTTGGCCAAGAGTCTCTCCGTATCTGCTGATGAGGTGAAATTCGAAGATTTGGCTGCAGTGAAAAAGTCCATTATTAAGATCCTCTCCCCCTATTCTACTGCAACTCTTACGGATCCTACTTATGGCTATCCTTACTCTATTTACTATCTTCCCAGGGATGTGGGGCTGCTGTTGGCTTATGAAGAGACCGGTTACAAAAAAGACGGACAAGAGAGAAAATCCAGGCTAATTGAAGATTGGTCTGCTGAGAAGATCAAAAGGGCAGGCGCCAATGCTGTGAAGCTGCTTGCTTACTATCGGCCCGATGCATCCGGCTCAACCCTTGAACATCAGCATGCTCTAATCAGACAGGTGGGAGCCGAGTGTGAACAGTACGACCTGCCCTTTGTGCTGGAGCTGGTCAGCTACCCGCTTTTGGAAGACGAACTGCCGGCGGATAAAAATAGACCGGCTACTACTGACTCTCCTGTTTTTGCCCGAAGGAAACCAGAGATAGTGGTCAAGACTGCCCTGGAGTTCTCTAAGCCAGAATACAAGGCAGATATTCTGAAGATCGAATTCCCTGCTGACTTAAAATATACAAAGGAATACTGCGATGGCGCCTTTGATGGGAAAAAGCGGCCTGCTCTCTATGATCTGGACGACGTCAAGGAGTTCTGCAAGAGGGTAGATGAGGCTTCCGGGCTCCCCTGGGTCATCCTGAGCGCTGGTGTACAGATAGACGAGTTCATAGAAGATGTCAGACTAGCCACAGAGGCAGGGGCCTCCGGCTTTCTGGGTGGGAGGGCCATTTGGCAGGGCTGCGTTAAGTTCTATCCTGACATAGAGGCGGTAGAGCAGTGGCTCTCTACCAGTGGGGCAAACAACTTCCGAAGGCTATACGAGGCCTCCAAGGGTGCCACTGCTTGGTTCGAGCACAAAAAATTTGGGGGCTATCCCAATATCGAACTGGCAGGCAAAGGCAAAAACTGGTATAAAAATTTCTCTGGGTTCACATCCTAACCGCCCAGTTCCAGCACAGTAGAAGCATCGCAGGGGATCAACGATGAGCAGTGAGATCTGCTCCGCCAGTGTAAGGGCCAAATCCCGCCAGGAGAGTCTTGTGAACAAGACAAACAGCTCTTTGTGAAGGCAGGCTTGGCTGTGCTACCTGTAAAAAGTGGTTCCCGCAAAGGCAATAACCACAGAGAACGAAAAATCCCATAAACAATGGGCAGGATTATCTATCCCAAGCCAGTTGCGCTGGTTATGGCCTTAATGGCCAACAGCCTCTGCCGGCTGGAGGAGGCAAAGGCCTCTCTTGTAGAGGGGTTTGGCAGCATAGAGCTGGAAAGTGAGACTTACCCCTTCACCCATTCCTCCTACTATGAGAAAGAGATGGGAAAAGGGCTGGTTAAACAATTCGTAAGCTTCGATAGCCTTATAGAAATGGACAGCCTGAGGGAGATTAAGACCACAACCAACAGGCTGGAAGAGGATATGGCCGACAGGCAGGGAGGGGAGCTGAGGCGGACGGTCAATATAGACCCGGGCTATCTCTCTCCTGCTCAGTTGGTCCTGGCTACCACCAAGAATTACAGCCATCGCATCTACCTGGGCGGAGGAATCTTCGCTGAGGTTACGCTCATCTACCGTCAGGGGGAATTTCAACCTTTAGACTGGACATATCCTGATTACCGGTCGGAGTTGGCAAGGCAATTTTTCGTCCGGGTGAGAGGATGGCTGCTCTCCAAAATTC
>CAZQSC010000095.1:0-9460 GCA_964595705.1 uncultured bacterium
GATTCATAAGCTGATGGAGGCTGTAGACGACTACATACCTACCCCGGTGCGGGATGTGGACAAACCCTTCCTTATGCCTGTAGAGGATGTATTCAGCATTACAGGTAGAGGAACCGTTGGAACCGGCAGGGTAGAGCGGGGAAGAGTAAAACTTGGGGATGATGTAGAGATAGTCGGGATTAAACCCACCAGGAAGACAGTGGTTACCGGAGTAGAGATGTTCCGGAAGACGCTGGATGAGGCTCAGGCCGGCGACAATGTGGGTTTGCTGTTGCGCGGCGTGGAGAAGGATGAACTGGAGCGAGGGATGGTAATAGCTAAGCCAGGCAGTATTACGCCTCATAATAAATTCAAAGCCGAGGTTTATGTACTGACTAAAGAAGAAGGTGGACGGCATACCCCCTTCTTCAATGGCTATCGCCCTCAGTTCTACTTCCGAACCACCGATGTGACCGGAGAAGTCCGTCTGCCCGAAGGAGTGGAGATGGTTATGCCTGGTGACCATGTGAAGATGGAGGTGACCCTGATCACGCCCATAGCAATGGAAAAAGAACTCAGGTTTGCCATACGAGAAGGAGGTAACACTGTCGGGGCCGGTGTCGTCAGTGAGGTGATAGAATAAATGAGAGAGCTGGTGGTCTTAGCCTGCGGAGAATGCAAAAGACGAAATTATACTAGCACTAAAAACCGTCGTCTTCATCCCGACAGAATCCAGCAGAAGAAATACTGCCCTTTTTGCAGAAGGCACACCTTACATAAAGAGACCAGATAAAATACACAGGCCTGTAGCTCTAACGGATAGAGCATCGGACTCCAAATCCGAGGGGTGGGGGTTCGAATCCCTCCAGGCCTGCCATTATTATCTAAGGGCATCGAAATGTTTAAAAAACTCATTATCTTCCTCAAAGAGATAAAGTTGGAAATGGGGAAGGTGACTTGGCCTACAAAGGACGAACTGTTCGCTTCAACCTGGGTAGTTTTGCTTGTTTCTGTGATATTTGCCCTGGGTGTTTGGGTATTCGATCTATTTTTCTCGAAGATCCTGAGAACTATTGTAGGGTAGCCGGGGATTACCAAATGGCAAAACGCTGGTATGTGGTTCATACTTTTTCAGGACACGAAAATAAGGTCAAGAAATATCTGGATAATTTAGTGGCTAGCTCTGGGTTAGAGGATAGAATCGGCAGGGTGATTGTGCCTACTGAAAAGGTTGCCAGGATGAAAGACGGCAAGAGGATGATTGCAGAGAAACGATTTCTCCCCAGCTATGTGCTAGTGGAAATGGAGATGGACAAAGAGACTTGGTATGTGGTAAGAAACACACCCGGAGTGACCGGTTTTGTAGGAGCTGGCAAAAGACCGCAGCCATTAAGGGAGCAGGAGATCGAGCGAATTCTCCAACGGTTGGATGAGGGTAAGGCGGAACATCCTCAGCTTATCGCCTTAAGACCAGGAGATTCTGTTAAGGTGATAGATGGGCCGTTCAAAGACCTCTACGGTGTGATCGAGGAGGTGAATCCCGAAAGAAGAAAAGTCAAAGTAATGGTCAGTATCTTTAGTAGATCGACACCGGTTGAATTAGATGTCTTGCAGGTAGAGAAGATAACGGTGAAAAAATAAGTTCTCCTACTGTATCGATGTAGCCAGGGGATTATCAAGATGGCAAAGAAAGAGATTGGCAAAATAAAGCTGCATATACCGGCTGGCAGTGCCAACCCTGCTCCGCCGGTTGGGCCGGCACTGGGGCAATACGGCGTGAACATTATGGAGTTTTGCAAACAGTTTAACGCCAAGACCCAATCTCAAAGCGGATTTATTATACCGGTAGTAATAACTGTTTATGCGGATCGCAGTTTTTCCTTTATCACCAAAACCCCACCAGCCTCAGAGCTGTTGAAGAAAGCTGCTGGTGTGGAGAAAGGCTCTGGAGAACCCAATCGAAATAAAGTTGCGAAACTTAACTCTGAGCAGATTAAAAAGATAGCCGAGACGAAGATGGCCGATCTTAATGCCTCGGATGTCAACTCAGCGATGAGAATGATTATGGGGACTGCCCGAAGTATGGGGATCGAGGTGGAAGGTTAAATGCTATGAAAAGGAGTAAAAAATATAACCAGGGCATAGCTGCTTTCGATAAAATGACCTATTATGAACCGTTGGAGGCTATTGAACTCTTAAAGCAGATGCCCAGAGCTAAATTTGACGAGACGGTAGAGGTAGCCCTTAACCTGGGAGTTGATCCCAGACATGCCGACCAGATGGTTCGGGGCACAGTGGTACTGCCCCAAGGCACTGGCAGAAAAGTTACAGTCCTGGTGTTTGCTAAGGGAGAAGCCGAAAAACAGGCTAAGGAAGCGGGGGCAGATTATGTGGGAGCGGACGAATATATTCAAAGAATCTCCGAAGAAGGGTGGACTGATTTCGATGTAGCCATTGCCACCCCGGATATGATGAGTAAGGTAGGCAGATTAGGGAAAATCCTCGGCCCTCGAGGCTTGATGCCAAATCCCAAAAGCGGCACGGTTACCTTCGATGTCGCCAAAGCAGTGAAAGAGGCCAAAGCAGGGAGAATTGAGTTTAGAGTGGACAGGACGGGTAACTTGCACGCTCCCATAGGAAAGATATCTTTCGGGAGCGAACAACTCCTTGAGAACTTACAGAGCTTTCTGGATGCTGTTGTGCGCGCTAGACCCTCAACCGTTAAGGGTCAATATATTAAATCTATAACCCTATCTACCACCATGAGCCCAGGGGTTCGCTTAGATAAGCAGGCGGCACTGGGTATGTTAAAGTAGAGCCCAATGGCAAGAGAAGAGAAACATAAAGAGGTAGCTCGCTTAGTAGATATGTTTTCCTCTTCTAAGGGGATATACTTGACTGACTTCACCGGTCTGAATGTGGAGCTGCTCACCAAGCTGAGGCGCAAGCTCAGTGACTGTTCTGTTTCATATCGGGTGGTCAAGAACACCTTGGCAGCTCGGGCGGCTAAGCAAGCAGGTCTGGATCAATTGATAGAGTTCTTAGAAGGTCCTACAGCGATAGCCTATACCGACGGCGACCCGGTGATACCGGCAAAGGCTATCTCTGAATTCCTCAGGGAGAATCAGCGCCCTCGTTTCAAAAGTGCGTTAATAGAGGGACAGATGTACTCTGCAGAACAAGTGGCCTCACTTGCCACCCTGCCCTCCAAGGAGGAGCTGCTGAGCAAAGTCCTCTGGGGGATTGGTTCACCCCTCAGTGGTTTAGTGGCGTCTCTGCAGGGGATCTTGCAGGCGCTAGTGGCCACCCTTGATGCAATAGCAAAACAGAGAGAGTAACAGGCTTAAGTCTAATAGTTCTGCCTGGTGGCATTGAGCAGTCTTCAGCAAAAGTTATCTTTTAAGGGACCTGGGGTTTTTGTGATTGGCGCCCTATTTTATTAGTAACTGTAATCTGTGTCTAAATTTTAATAGGGAGGAGAATGATGCCTGTAAAAAAAGCAACCAGTGTGGAGGCAATTGTAGAGTCGATAAGCAATTTAACGGTTCTTGAACTTGCAGAGCTGGTGCAGACGCTACAGGATAAATTTGGAGTGCAAGCAGCTGCTCCGGTAGTGCAAGCAGCTGCTCCGGCTGCCGAGGCAGCGAAGGCTGCCCCTAAAGAAGAAGAGAAAACCGAATTCGATGTCATCTTAACCGGAGTCGGTGAGAAAAAGATTCAGGTTATTAAAGTGGTGAGAGCACTCACTTCTCTCGGATTAAAGGAAGCAAAAGCCCTTGTAGATTCTGCCCCTAAGCCGTTAAAAGAGGGGGTATCCAAGGCAGAAGCTGAGGAGGCGAAGGCAAAGCTGGAAGAAGTAGGGGCAACAGTAGAGATAAAATAAGGAGCGTGAGAATCTTGAGCAAAACAGCTCTTGTTCAGCGTTATTATTACGGGAAGCTCCCAACAGCTATTGATATACCAGATCTGCTCGAAGTCCAAATTAAGTCTTTTCAGAATTTTCTTCAAGCAGATGTGCCTCCCGAGAAAAGGGCTCGACGGGGTATACAAGCTGTTTTTATGGATATTTTCCCTATTACCGATGTGCACAACCTTTTCTCTCTGGAATTTCTAGGTTACTCCATAGGTAAACCGAAGTATAATATCCTTGAATGCCAGGAAAGAAATCTAACCTATTCGGCTCCCTTAAAGGCCAGGCTCAGGTTAGACATCAGAGAACGGGGGCAGATGCAGTTCAAGGAGGGAATTGAGCAGACCGTTTTTCTGGGAGAGCTTCCTTTAATGACGGACAAAGGCAGCTTCATCATAAACGGCGCCGAGAGAGTTATCGTTGCTCAACTCCACCGCTCCCCCGGGGTGTTCTTTGATGAGACTGTACATCCCAGCGGCAGGAGACTCTACTCTGCTCGTATTATTCCCTATCGAGGCTCATGGGTGTCGTTCAAAACAGATATCAATGATACTGTCTTTGTCTATATCGACCAGACCAAGAAGGTATATGTGACAGTGTTGCTTCGAGCACTCGGATTTTCGGATGATGAGCAGATTTTGAGTCTCTTTCGTAAGAAAAAGGGGGTAGAACTGATCGAGAACACCCTGGCAAAGGATCCCATCAACAACCAGGAAGAGGCCTGGTATGCCATATACAGCCTTATGCGCCCAGGGGAAGCACCGAATGTGCAAACAGCTCGGGAGTTCTTTCAAAATCTTTTTTTCAACCCTAGGCGCTACAACCTGGGGAAGGTGGGCAGATATAGAATCAACCAACGTCTAGGGTTAGACGTTCCTTCCGAAACCACTGTGCTCACCCCTGAGGATTTTGTGAAGATCACAGAGTACCTGCTGGCTTTGTACGAAGGGGAGGGCTATATTGACGACATTGACCACTTGGGGAATCGACGGGTAAGATTGGTAGAGGAATTGCTCAGCGAGCAACTTAATATCGCTTTTTCCCGGATGGCCAGGGTAATCCGGGAGAAGATAAATCTGCGCGGGTCTGATTCTATAACCCCTCAAGAGTTGGTCAATGCTCGTATTATCTCCGCAGTAGTAGATTCATTCTTTGGGTCCAGCCAGTTGTCTCAATTTATGGACCAGATGAACCCTCTGGCAGAACTGGATCACAAAAGGAGGCTTAGTGCCCTTGGACCAGGGGGGCTCACCAGAAAAAGTGCTGGTTTCGAGGTTAGAGATGTCCATCACACTCACTATGGTAGAGTATGTCCCATCGAAACTCCTGAAGGGCAGAATATCGGACTTATGACCCGTCTGGCCACTTATGCTCGAGTCAATTCGTTTGGGTTTATCGAAACGCCTTACCGGAAGGTTGATAACGGTCGGGTAACGGACAAGATAGAATATCTCACAGCCGATGAAGAGGATAGATATACTATTGCCCAGGCTAATGCCCCTTTAAGCGAGGATGGGAGCTTTGTTCGCGATCTGGTTAGATGCCGTAGGCGAGGAGATTTTTCCCTTGTTCCCCCCTCTGAGATCGATTATATGGATGCTTCACCCAAGCAGATGGTAGGTGTTTCGGCTTCGCTGGTTCCGTTTCTGGAACACGACGATGCTAGCCGTGCCCTGATGGGCTCAAATATGCAGCGTCAAGCGGTGCCATTGTTGAAGACCGAGCCTCCACTGGTGGGAACCGGGATGGAGCACAAGGTGGCTATTGACTCTAAAGCGGTGGTATTGGCACAGGAGGCAGGTGAGGTAGTAAGTGTTAGCGCTGATCGAATCGTCATAAAGCCCAGTCAACCAGCCGACGAGGCTGCCCAGCTATTAGGGATCCCTAATTACCACACTTATGACTTAATTAAATTTAGACGCTCAAACTCTGACAGTTGTATTAACCAACGCCCCTTAGTGAAAGTGGGCGATAAGGTGAAAGCAGGGGAGGTTATTGCTGACGGACAGGCCACCAGTCAAGGCGAGCTCGCTCTGGGGGCTAATCTCCTGGTAGCTTTTATGCCCTGGGGAGGATACAATTTCGAAGATGCTATTGTCGTCAGTGAGAGGTTAGTTAAGGAGGATATATTCACCTCCATTCACATGGTGGAATTTGAAGTCCAGGTGCGGAGAACCAGACTGGGCCCCGAGGAGATAACCAGGGATATTCCTAATGTTGGCGAAGATATGGTGAGAAATTTGGACGAGAGAGGGATAATTCGAATCGGAGCCGAGGTGAAGGCTGGGGATATCCTGGTGGGAAAGGTTACGCCCAAAGGCGAAACCGAACTCTCTCCCGAGGAGAAATTACTGAGGACTATCTTTGGCGAAAAGGCTGGAGAGGTGCGTGACACCTCCCTTAAGGTCCCCCCAGGGATGGAAGGGGTAGTTGTAGACACAAAGCTGTTTTCTCGAAAACACAGGGATGAGAAGACGGAAAAGGAAGACAGGGAGAAGATTGCCTCCTTGAAAAACAATGCCCAAAAAAGGATTACAGAGATTAAAGCAGCACGAGATAGACGGGTGAAGCGGCTTCTACAGGGGGAATCCTCAGGCATTCTCCGCAATATTGAAGATGGTTCTGTAATCTGTAAGGCTGGACAGATTCTAAATGAAATCCTTCTGGATAAGATTGATCTTGATGTTGTCCGTCCAGATGATAAATGGGTCGAAGATGAAAGCAAAAACAGTAAGATTGAGAGCTTAATGAAAACCAGCCAAAGACTGATCAGCTCTGTTGAAGATGAGTTGGATCAGCAGATCGACAGGATAACCAGGGGGGAAGAGCTGCCGGCAGGCATTCTTCAACTGGTAAAGGTTTATGTGGCGCAGAAGAGGAAGTTAACTGTGGGAGATAAGATGTCAGGCCGACATGGGAACAAAGGGGTGGTAGCAAAGATTGTCCCTGAAGAAGATATGCCTTATCTGCCGGATGGTACCCCGGTGGATATTGTCCTTAATCCCTTGGGAGTGCCTTCACGAATGAATCTGGGGCAGATCTTGGAAACCCACCTGGGTTGGGCAGCAAAGCACCTGGGTATCTATGTCTCTACACCTGTCTTTGATGGGGCTTCTCTGGAAGAGATCGAAGAGGTGTTGGCTAAGGCTGGACTTCCTAAAAACGGAAAAACAGTGCTGTATGATGGGAAAACAGGGGAAAGATTTGGCCAAGAGGTGACCGTGGGTTACATCTATATGATGAAGCTTTCCCATTTAGTGGAGGACAAAATTCACGCCCGTTCAATTGGTCCATATTCTTTGGTTACCCAGCAGCCTCTGGGAGGAAAAGCCCAGTTCGGTGGGCAGCGCTTCGGAGAAATGGAGGTGTGGGCCTTAGAGGCATACGGAGCAGCCCATCTCCTGCAGGAGATGCTCACCGTTAAATCCGACGATGTGGAGGGAAGGTCTCGCACCTATGAGGCGATTGTTAAAGGAGAAAATCCTCCGGAACCCAATATTCCCGAGTCCTTTAGGGTATTAGTTAAAGAATTACAGAGCCTCGCCCTTGACATTCAATTTCAGAACGGCAAGAAGAGATAAGTTCTGGCTCCCACTATTCTCAAAGTGAGGTGATTATAGATTGGATTCTTCTGGTTTGAAAACAATGGATTTTAACGCCATTAGAGTGCAGGTTGCCTCCCCAGAGACTATCCGCAGCTGGTCTCATGGAGAGGTTATCCGACCGGAAACTATCAATTATCGTTCCTTTAAACCAGAGCGGGATGGGCTTTTCTGTGAGCGGATCTTTGGACCCGAGAAAGATTGGGAATGCCATTGTGGCAAATATAAACGCAGACGTTATGAAGGTGTGATTTGCGATAAATGCGGGGTAGAAGTGACCCGTTCTAAGGTACGCCGAGAGCGAATGGGACATATCGAACTGGCAGTACCAGTAGCACATATATGGTTTATCAAATCCATTCCCTCAAAGATCGGCTATCTTTTAGATATGTCTGTTCCCGAACTGGAAAGGGTTATATATTACGACTCCTATGTGGTTTTAGACCCTGGGGATGCCCCTTTGGAGAAGAAGAATTTGCTCTCCGAGGATGAGGTGTTGGAGCTGAGAGAAAAGGGATATACCTTTACCGCTGAAATAGGAGCTGGTGCTCTGAAGAGTCTGCTACAAGAGATAAATATTGAGGACCTCTCAGTGGAGCTTAGAACCCAAGTGAAAATGGAGACCTCTTCTCAAAGAAAGCAAGATTTATTGAAAAGACTGAAGGTTGTTGAAGCCTTTCGCCAGTCAGGGAACAAACCGGAGTGGATGATCTTAGAGGTACTGCCGGTTCTGCCCCCTGACCTCAGACCCTTGATACCTTTAGAAGGAGGTAGATTCGCCACCTCTGACTTGAATGACCTTTATCGAAGGGTGATTAACCGAAATAACCGGTTGAAGAAATTATTGCAGATTGGTGCCCCAGAGATAATCTTACGCAATGAGAAGAGGATGCTTCAGGAGGCAGTGGATGCCCTTTTAGATAATAGCCGTCGTTCCACTACCACCCGGGCCGAGAGCAGAAGAGTGCTTAAATCCCTCAGCGAGCTCATTAGGGGTAAACAGGGCAGGTTCCGCCAAAACCTGTTAGGGAAGCGGGTCGACTATTCAGGCAGATCAGTTATTGTAGTTGGTCCAGAGTTGAAACTCTACCAGTGTGGACTGCCCAAGGAGATGGCCTTGGAGTTATTTAAACCCTTTGTCATTAGAGTATTGGTAGAAAAAGGGTTGGCACAGACAGTGAAGAGTGCTAAGAGGCTAATCGAACGGAGGAGATCGGAGATCTGGGGTGCTCTCGAAGAGATAATCCAGGACTACTGTGTACTTCTTAACCGCGCCCCCACATTGCACCGTCTTGGCATTCAAGCCTTCGAGCCCGTATTGGTAGAAGAGAAGGCGATAAAAATTCACCCCTTAGTTTGCGCTGCTTTTAATGCCGATTTCGATGGCGACCAGATGGCAGTGCATATCCCCTTGTCTGTTGAAGCTCAGATTGAGGCTCGGGTGCTGATGCTATCCTCTAAGAATGTCCTTCTACCTGCTAATGGCAAACCCATCATTATTGATAAACCCCAGGATATTGCTCTGGGGTGCTACTATCTAACTAAGGTAAAACCTGGTAGCTGTGGAGAGGGGAAGATATTCTCCAACCCACAAGAGGCCTTGCTTGCCTACGAACACAATAAGATAGGACTCAATGCTAAAATTAAGGTTAGAGTCGACGGTACCCTGACTGAAACAACTGTGGGCCGGATCATTTTTAACCAGATACTTCCCAAAGGGTTTGGCTTCGTGAACAGACTCCTGGACAAAAATCAACTCCAAGATATAGTGGCCTCTATCTATCAACAGTTGGGGGCAACCCAGACGATAGAGTTTGTTGACAAGTTGAAAGATTTAGGTTTCGAGTACGCTACAAAAGCGGGGGTCACTTTTGGAATAGATGATTTAATCATTCCTCCGGAAAAGCAGACTATAGTGAAAAAGGCAATGGAAGAAGTGGTTGAGATACAACAACAATACAGTCAGGGA
>CAZQSC010000096.1:0-9396 GCA_964595705.1 uncultured bacterium
AGCTGAAGGGCAAATACGGGATAAGATACCTCGGCATCTGGCACACGCTCCAGGGTTATTGGGACGGGATAGACTCCGAGTCCGAACTGTACGACCGACACAAAGATTCTATCTTTGAAGGCACGGACGGAAGGTACATCCCGAGCCCGATCGACATGAGGGGGTTCAAATTTTACTTCGACTGGTATCGGACTTTGAGAAAGCAAGGGATCGATTTCGTTAAGGTAGACAATCAGAGTGACCTTAAGAGTATCACCCTCAACAAGATGCCGGTAAACGAGGCTATGGAGAATATTCTTCATTCCGTTCAAGCTGCGGCAGGACTCTATCTTAAGGGGATGATAAACTGCATGGGCATGGCTACGGAATGTGCCTATCGTTGGTCCGGGCCGAGTGTCTCTAGGGTAAGCCACGACTATGCACCTGGCGACAAGAACAAGGCCAAGAAGCAGATAATCGATTTGGTATACAACGCCCTCTGGTTCTCCCAGCTTGCGTATCCTGACTACGATATGTTTCAATCCCATGACCCCTATGCCAGGGCCCATGCACTGTCCAGGGCCATAAGTGGTGGGCCGGTATATCTTACCGATAACTTCGAAAAGAGCGATACTGAACTCATAAAAAGGCTCTGCCTCAGGGACGGGCGGATATTGAGGCCGGACGAGCCGGCACTTCCCACCCGGGACTGCCTCTTCCGGGACCTTTACAGTGAGCCCTTCCCCCTTAAAGCCTTCACGAAGGTAGGCAGCATAGGTCTTGTCATGGCCGTGAACGTGAACAAGGACGGCGTCGAAGAGGAAGCGGAGGTGAGGTCCGCAGATGCGCATCTGGACCAAGGAAGAGAGTACGTGATCTATCAGTATTTCGCGGGCAAGCTGGAAAAGGTCCATGGGGACGGTGTGATCCGCAGAAGGCTTGGGGAGCTCGAGTGCGAGCTTTTCATCATATCGCCGGTGGAGGGAGGATTTGCCCCCATAGGCCTGGTGGACAAGTTCATAGCTCCCAAAGCTGTGGCTTTCATGGAGAAGCCCCGACCCAAGTCGGGATCCCCAGAATCGGAAAAAGGCAATAGAATAGCAATGCAATTGAGGGAGGAGGGAACGTTCCTTGCATATCTGGAAGCCGAGGATGTAGAGGTTTTAGTCGATGGGGAAAGATGCAAGAGGGTAGAAAAAATAGCTGAGCCCAACGCATATACCTTTGAAAATCGTAAGTTAGTTATTGCAGCCGGAGGCAAAAACATCGAGATCCTCCCGGTTAGCTGACGGAGGTGATGCCGAATAACAAAATGAAGACCGTTGCTCCAAACCTACGGGAGGTTGAAGAAGGAGATGCTATGAAGACACCAGACCCTGATTTTTCCCGGCTTCGCACTGTGCTTCTCCGACAGGGCGAACCAGATCGAATTCCCTTCTATGAGCTTTTTGCTGACCAGGAGATCATGGAAGCGGTGTTAGGTAAATCATTGCCTGATTCCCCAGAGGGATATTGGAAGGGAGTGATCCAATTTTACTATCAGCTTGGTTACGATTATGTTCCGGTGCCGGTACAGATTGGTTTAGCCCATGACAACGTCCTTTTCGGGCAGGACACTGCAGAGTTAGCGCGCCCAAAGCGGCAGTGGCAGGACGAACATCACGGCGTTATCGAGACCCGCGAGAGCTTCCAGCGCTATCTCTGGCCGGATCCTGATCAGATAGATATCTCGGCTATTGAGCTGGTTGTCCAAAACCTCCCTCACGGGATGAAGGTGATCGGTCAGACCAGCGGGGTGCTGGAAAATGTAATGTAGCTGATGGGATACGAACCGCTTTCCTATGCGCTGTACGATGCCCCTCGACTGGTGAGCGATATGTTTGAACGAGTCGGTACCCTTTTGGTGGCAGCCCATCGGAAAATGGCTGAGGTAAAAGGCATCGGTGCCCTGTGTCTGGGCGATGATATGGGCTTTAAGACCGGCACGATGATTGCCCCGGAGCTGCTTCGTCAATATGTATTTCCCTGGCAGAAAAAAATTGTAGAAGTAGCCCATGATCATAATCTGCCCCTGATTCTCCATTCTTGTGGCAACCTGAATGCCATCATGGATGATCTGATTGACCTTGTGGGCATTGATGCTAAGCATTCCTATGAAGATGCTATCTTGCCGATTACCGAGGCAAAGTGGCGCTGGGGAGACCGCATTGCTGTGCTCGGCGGCGTTGACGTGGATTTGCTGACCAAAGGATCCGAGGAGCAAGTGCGCGCCCGGGTGAGGGAGATCGTGCGAGCTTGTGCCCCTGGCGGAGGATTCGCACTGGGCACAGGCAACAGTGTAGCCAATTACATCCCGGTGAAAAATTATCTGGCCATGCTGGATGAGGGGAGAAAAGCGGGAGGATGGTGACAAAAACATCGTCGAACTCTGCGAAGTAGCGGAAAGGAGAACCGCAATGTCTGTCAAACCTAAAGAGAAAATCATGAATGTGGACTACTTTGATCTCTGCTGGGAGGTAACAAAAAGGGGCGAAGGACTGTATGATGAGAGTCGAATCGAGCAATTGATCGTCAAGTGTGCCAAGGAGGGGTTCGATACCCTTCATTGGCGGGTTTCCGAATGTGGAAAGGTAGCCTACCACAGCAGGGTGATGACGATGTTTGATGCTGAATATCGCCTGTGTGCTAACTTCCTTGGTGAGATTCTGAAGCGCTTCGATCCCCTGGAAGTGGCGGCGAACTACGCCCGCAAATACGGATTGAAGATCTACCCCTGGGTCACTCTTTTCGACAGCTACTATCCTGGTCTGGAGGACCGTTTCTTCGCTGAGCATCCCCAATATCTTATGATCAGCCGCGATGGGCTTCAGGCTTTCAAAGGGGTGCCCTGCTATGCCTACCCTGAGGTACGCCAATACCGGCTGGCAGAGGTAAAGGAGCTAATGCAGTACGATGTAGATGGGATTCTCTATTGCGTTAGCAACAGCCACACACCGGCCGAGCCCGTGCCGGAAGATTTTTGGGGTTATAACGACCCGGTGGTGGAAGAATACAAAAGGCGTTATGGCGTGGATATCCGTAAGGAAGATGATTTTGACCGCGAGGCCTGGTACAGGCTTCAGGGGGAATATCTAACTCAGTATTTGCGGGAAGTCAGGGCCGAACTGAAGAAACAAGCTCAGAAGATGATTGTGGTGCTCAAAAGGGAAAAATATTCCATCGGCGGTGGTGCTGTCTATCCGGCACTAAGGATCGACATTGACTGGCGAAGCTACATCCAAGAGGGCATCGCTGAGGGCTTGGTTTTTCATATCGGCCCGGCAGCCGACATCGGCGGTCTGGAGAAGTACAAGTTATGGATTGGAAAGCAAGCCAGGGTCTACCCCTGGTATACGGTCTGGGCGCATTTTGCCACCCGCTCCCAGGTAGAGGAGGTGATTGAAGAGGTACGTCAGGGTATCTTAGATGGGATTGTCTTTCACGAGGCTGCCACCTTCGAGTTTTCCAAAGGCGGAGATATTCCTGCCGTGGCGGATGTGAAGGATGAGGAGGGCGGACTATGGGGGTTAGTGCGGAGAATAAAACAATAGAAGTTGTTAATAGTGCAAACCTCAGTCAATTTGTTCCCCTAAGAAAGAATGGAGAATTGCTAAAATGTTCGGAATGAAGATAGAATCGGTGCGGGAAGAGGAGTCGGAGATAGAGGTCAGGACGACCGGTGCAGGTTACCTTTTCCACCGCTCCTCCTCGAACGGTCGAATCCAGTGTTTTCAGCACTTGGGTTGTGAAAGGCTCATCGCCACCGTGGAGTTTCCCATCCGGTTTGACCGCTTGACCGTGGAGGGTCAGACGGACGAGATCTGTGTGCTGCATCAGGCATCGGACAATGCCTGTTTTACCAAGATGCGGATTAACGCCGATTCGCTGCTAGTTATTGAATCGGATGGACAATTGGAGAAGAATATTCAGGTTAGGTTTGAGACAACTTTTTCCCCTGAATACCAAGTTCTGGAAAAAGGCTGTTTTCTGGCCGCAGACCAGTCTGGGGGAATCAGTATCTATCCGGAGCTCAGGGCAGGAAAAATAAACTTGACAAACAGTGCCGCTCTCGAGCTTCAACTTGACTTTCCGGGTGTGAGCTACCAGCGCTTTTTGATCTCAGTTTTTCCGCCCCGCCCTTTCAACTGGGAAAAGTCCTTCAGTGACCGAATTGTGCACCACATTGCCGAAGTAGAGCCCTATCCCACTGATGAGGAACTGGAAGACTGGAGCCGATGGTGCAATGTGCTGGTGCTTCATGCTGAGATCTGGCAGGGAAAATATACCCGTAAGGGAAGAAAACTTGTCCGGCGGGAAGACCTCTACCAGGATGCCAGTTGGGCCAAGTTCCATCACGTACCTCTAGAGGAAAAAGAGTTGCGTCGGGTGGTGGCTAAAGCTCATCAATTAGGAATGCGGGTAATCGCCTACATGAGTCCTTTTTATTCCCTGGCAGAGGGCGAGGAGTTTTTGGAAGAGATGCGTTTGGCCATTTCTAACCACCAGCTCGATGGTATCTATTTCGATGGTAACTCTTTCGATCCCTTGCGCTCTTACCAGATGATTCGAGCTACACGAAGACTGCTGGGAGACAAGATACTCTATGTTCACTGTACTAACGACCCCATCAGTCCCCGACTGGTCTGCCCGTTTGTTGACACCTACGCCGATTACACTCTTAGAGCCGAACACATAACCGATTTTGATCCTAAATACCTTCGCTACGTCATTTCCGGCCATAATGTCAGCAACGCAATCGGATTTGTTTGTAACTATAGTTATCCTCCAGAGGTAAGTCGCAGGTTAGTTGATCAAGCACTGGCGGTTGGTGCACGTCTTCCCTGGTTCACCGGTCGGCAGCTCGATCCCACCTGGCAGAGCTATTTTAAGGAAACCGAAAGGATTATGAAACAGGAGTATTTTCCAAAGTTGGAAAAGGCAAAGGGACGCTGAGAGGCAGTTTTTCAAAAATCCAGATGAACCCTAAAACGATAAGGACTTAAAATATGAGTCGAATCTCACAACCTGTAAGAATCGGAATTATTGGCGTCAGTGGCAGAGGAGATTTGTCACAGCACTGGCATAAACCGGGTGGCAAATCCATCGTCGTTGCCGGTGCGGATATCAATGAAGAGTATCTGAGGGAGTTCAAACAGAAGATAGGTAAGTCGGTCTTCGTCACCACCGATTATCGGAAACTCTTGGAACGTGACGATATCGATGCCATCGCTGTGACATCCCCCGATTACTGCCATGAGGAACATACAGTGGCTGCGCTTGAGGCTGGCAAGCACGTGTTTTGTGAAAAACCCCTTGCAATCACGGTTGAGGGATGTGATCACATTCTCAAAGCCTGGAAAAAATCCGGGAAGCGCCTCATGGTGGGGTTCAACATGCGCTATATGAACATCTTTCGTACCATGAAGGAGATCGTCGATTCCGGGACAATATGCCAAACGAGTAGCAGCCTTCGGAAGCCTCGATTTTTATGGAGGCGACAAGCCCAATGATCTCCAATGTCCAGAATGCCCGGAAAGGGGCAATTGCTCTGAATTTCAAATCTGGCCCCAACACCAATACTATGTCTTCAGAAAGGAAGTGGATGTAGAAGATAACAGTGTGGTCATCATGGAATTGGAAAATGGCATTAAGGCTACCTACACTCAGTGTCATTTTACCCCCGATTATTGCCGAAATTATACCTTCATTGGTACAGAAGGTAGAGTCGAGAATCTTGATGATGATTCTAAAGTTATTGTACTTACCCGCGATCGAGTGAAAAAGCATAAGAACTTGGCGAATCGCACCTACGATGTAAAGCCAGCCGAAGGTGGTCACGGTAGGGCGGATCCTCTAATTTGTCAGGACTTCGTCGATATGCTGATTTCGGGCAAGGAACCGCTGGCCACGTTTGTGGCTGGCCGAATGAGTGTTGCCGTAGGCTGTGCAGCCACCGAGTCTCTCCGTTCAGGAGGGAAAGTTGTGGAGGTTCTGCTGCTTCAAAAAAAGAGTCTCTGCCTCCAAATGTTGAAACCCCGGTAATAGGGCAACCATTTACAACTGGACAGCGTTTTGATACACCAACTGATGTCACAGAACCATCTGATGAAATGGAACTTACTGGATCCTGGATAGTGGAAACTAACGATCTAAATGTTTTAACTATCGATTGGTGTCGTTGGGCAGTGGGGAAAGACGAATTAAGTGCTCCTGAACCAACCGCTAAGGTTTGGGCTAAGTTGCGAAACCTGCGAGACAATCCTGAAGACAATCCTGATTTCAGGTTAGAATATTCATTTAGTATTGTTCCTGAAGCTGTTATTGATCTGAGTAGTATCATTTTAGTTGTTGAAACTCCACAACTTTTTACGATTACAGTCAATGGTTATCCGGTCAGTTCAAAAGACCATGGCTGGTGGCATGACATTGCCTTCCGAAAAATTCTGATTGGAGACTATGTACAAAGTGGTACAAACATTGTTAGGTTAATGGGCAAGCTAACTCCACGTACAGAGATCGAAAGTATTTACATTATCGGCGACTTTGGCGTAAAGAGTCTCTCTTCTTTCTGGGTAGGTGATCGCCGTACAGTACTAACAAAAGGGCCGTTTGTCATCTGTGAGAGGCCGACCACAGTTCAAAGTCGCAATTTGGCTGGTTGTACCGATCTTACTTCCCAGGGATACTGGTTCTATGCCGGCAATGTCAAGCTTACCCAATTAGTTGATCTACCACGAGAATGGTTCGATGAAGGGCAAAAGAAACAAATATGGCTTGAGCTTGATCCACCAAATGCGGTCCTGGTGCGTGCTTTTGTGAATGGGAAAGATGCTGGAGTCAGGGCCTGGCGGCCTTATTGCTTTGATGTGACCGAGCTTCTCAAACCGGGGCAGAATGAAGTTACTCTGGAGCTTTTCGGCAGTTGCCGAAATCTGTTGGGGCCGCATCACCACTGGAGAGGAGAGGTGCTTTACACTGGACCTGCTTTTGGCTTCACCAAAAGTCCCGATGAGGACGAACCAGAGGTTCCTGAGAACACCTGGGTGGACCGCTACTGTTTTATCCAATTTGGACTATCGGGAGTGCCAAAACTTCGCTGTGAAACCTTGGCCTAAAAGCTTCAACAGGTCGGTACAAATGCGCTGGAGACAGTTCCCGGATTTACTCCGACTCACTTTCAAATTCAGTCTATATGGGCGCAGCACGGTTGTTTGACTACAAAAATTTCAGGTTGTATTTGGCACTGCACTACAGAGGAGGAGTATATTATGAACTTGCAGAAAATATTTTCGTTGCCACCGTCAGCATACCGAGGCAAACCGTTCTGGTCATGGAACGGTCTATTGGTCGAGGATGAACTTCGCCGGCAGATCAGGATATTTCACAGGATGGGGCTTGGTGGAGCTTTCATGCACTCGAGGGTGGGGCTGGCTACGCCCTATTTGTCAGAGGATTGGTTCAGGATGGTGAGAGCTTGCGTGGACGAGGCGAAGAGGGTCGGACTGGAGATGTGGCTTTATGATGAAGACCGCTGGCCCTCTGGTGCGGCAGGGGGACTGGTGACCAGGGATGTGCGCTACCGCCAACGACGCCTTCAGTTGAAAATCATGGCCTCCGAAGAATTCCGACCGAGCGGTGAGGAGTTGGGGATATTTCTGGCCAGAGTGGAGGGCAATAAGGCTTTGAATGTCCGCCAGATTCGGTCGGCGGAAGTGACCAAAGCGACTCCCGGGGAAAAGGTGCTGGCTTTCTATTGCAAGGTAGCCGATCCTTCTCCCTGGTACAACAACCAGACGTACCTGGACACCCTCTCGGCGGAGGCCGTGCGCAGGTTCATCGAGGTCACGTATGACGCCTATGCCAGAAACATCGGGAAGGACTTCGGTTCCACAGTGCCAGGCATATTCACGGACGAACCGAATCACGGGGATTTGCACCTGGATGTCGACGGAGGTGAAGCTCCCTGGACGGAAAAACTGCCAGAGGTATTCAAAGAACGATACGGGTACGACCTGCTGTCCCACCTGCCTGAGGTATTCTTGGAAGTGGACGGGGAGGAATTCTCCAAGGTGCGAAGGGATTATCACGACTGCCTCACCTATCTTTTCTCCCGTAACTTCGGAGAACAGATCGGTAGATGGTGTGAGGAACATAACCTCCTCTTTACCGGGCATGTGCTGGCAGAACCAACCCTGCGCAGTCAGACTTCTGTCGTGGGCAGCACGATGCGGTTTTACGAATTCATGCAGGCTCCGGGCATAGATATCCTGTGCGGCCAAGGTCTAACGCGGCCGGGTGGAACACGGCCCGAGTACGCTACCGCCAAGCAGTGCAGCTCCGTGGCACATCAGTTCGGAAGGAAGTGGATACTGAGCGAGCTTTACGGTTGTACAGGCTGGCATTTTAATTTTGCTGAACATAAGGCCGTTGGCGACTGGCAGGTTGCCTTAGGTGTGAACCTGAGATGTCAGCACCTTTCCTGGTACACCATGGAGGGAGAGGCCAAGAGGGACTACCCGGCCTCGATCTTCTTCCAATCGCCCTGGTGGCAGAACTATCCAGTCGTGGAGGATTACTTCGCTCGAGTTGGGGTGCTGATGACCCAGGGGAAGCCAGTCCGGGACGTTGCCGTCATCCATCCTATAGAGAGCGCCTGGGGCGTATTCTATCCGGATGTGGATGAAGCCCTTAACCGATTAGAGAGACAATTCGAGACCCTCCAGAACCTGCTGTTGGAGGAACACTTCGACTTCGATTACATAGACGAAGATATCCTTTCCCGACATGGTTCGGTTGAAGGGGACTCCCTGTGCGTGGCCGAGGCGACGTACCGCGCGGTGGTCGTGCCATCAATGCTGACTATGCGGGAGAGCACCCGGAAGATGTTGGAGGAATTTATTAACGCCGGCGGGAATGTCATATTCGTGGAGCCTGTCCCGGAGCGCGTGAATGCCTTGCCGGACGAGAGAGCAAAGGAACTGGCGAATAGGGCGGTTCGGATTTCATTGGAACGTAAACCCCTCGTGGAAGTCCTCCTGCGGGTCGGGCAAATCCGGCGGGTTTCGATCCAGACCCTGGAGGGTGAGGAATTCCACTACGGCCTTTACATGCTACGCTACGATGCCGAGACCGGACGCTATTTGGCTTTCATCTGTCACACCCGACAAGACGAGGAATCTGGCCCCTTGACGGTGCGTATGCCCGGTAAGGGACAGGTGCAGGAATGGGACGCGGAGAAGGGCGAAGTGTTCTTAGCTGAGGCCGAGCAGGATGGGAACGAAGTAGTAATTCGTACCGAGCTTTCCGGGGTCGGCAGCCGCATATTCGTGGTGGACCCGAATCCCAGGCAGGACCTTATGCCCCGCCCGAAGTTCGAGG
>CAZQSC010000097.1:0-9242 GCA_964595705.1 uncultured bacterium
GGTAGTAGCCGGTTCGGTGGGGATGACTGGTGCCGCTGCTCTGGCATCTATAGCCGCCCTGCGCATCGGTGCTGGCCTGGTAACTTTGGGCGTGCCAGCAAGTCTCAACGACATCCTGGAGGTGAAACTGACCGAGGTGATGACCAAACCCCTGCCCGAGGTGAGAAAGCGGCGCTGTATTGCCCTGCGAGCTGTAGGAGAGATCCGGCGTATGCTTCACGATGTCCACTGCTTAGCCATTGGTCCCGGCCTGGGTACCCATCACGAGACAGCCGAGATGGTGAGACGGGTTGTCCTCAGGGAGGCAGAGGTGCCCACCGTTATCGATGCCGATGGGCTGAATGCGCTGGCCAAAGACAGATCTCCCTTGCGAGAAACCAAGGCACAGGTTGTGATTACGCCTCATGCTGGGGAGCTTTCCCGACTGACAGGCAGCTCTGTAGCAGAGATCACCACTTCCCCCCTTAAGGCAGCGGAGAGCTTTGCCCGGGAGTTTAAGGTCACCGTGGTGCTCAAAGGAGCACCTACGGTTATAGCCACCTCTGAGGCAGAGCTCTATGTAAATTCAACTGGAAATGCGGGGATGGCCACCGCCGGCTCAGGGGATGTGCTGACCGGCACTATTGCCGGGCTGATCGGCCAGGGGCTCACCCCAGTCGAGGCCGCCATCTGTGGGGTCTTCATCCACGGAAAGGCGGGCGATTTAGCCTGCCAGCGAAAGGGAGAGATGGGCCTTGTTGCCGGTGACATACTCCAGCTGCTGCCCGACGCCACCCAGAAGATACTCTCGGAGGCCCAGAAGAAGGCCCTTAAGATGTGGGAGATCTTCTAATAGCAAATATGATCGATTCACAAAAAGTCCCTTTTTGTTACGCTGAGCTTGTCGAAGTATCTCAAAGTTACTGCACTGGTCAACAAATCAGATTCTTCCCGGAGCTTGCCCCATTGGCTTGCCATTCACTCCAAACTCAGGGGGTTTGCCCTTCCAGCCGTAAATAAACACCGTTAGACAATATGCCATGAGGTTAAGCAGGCCATATAGCTCTCAGTATCCAACGGGAACAGTCGTGTCGCCGCGTTAAGCTGCAGTATCTAACGAAGCCCTCGGCGCTACTGTTGTGCGACAGGCAGGGGTGCAACGCTGCTGCTTCCCTACGGAAGAGAATGGAACTGTTTGCAGCACCCGGTCCTATTTTTTTTCTTGACATTTGCCGGTCCGGAGACTAATTTTTATCAATTCAACCCCAAACCTAAATAAAGCAAGAGAAAGATATTGTAAATCTGTAGCTTAAGAAGTCAGGATATGAACAACAAAAAGCTATACTTAGGCATTGACATTGGATCGGTCAGTGTGGATACGGTGATTTTAGACCAGAGAGGAAAGGTTTTAGAGGATCACTATAATAGGATCGCTGGACAGCCGGTGGGGACAGTGGTGAGGGTGCTGCGAGACATATTCACTCGGCACTCACCGGAGCAGATAGCTGGTGTAGCCACTACCGGTTCAGGGGGCAGGCTGATCGCTTCTCTGTTAGGGGGCGATTTTGTCAATGAGGTAATCGCTCAAGCTAAGGCCATAGCGCGGTTTTACCCAGATGTGAGAACGGTTATCGAGATGGGGGGGCAGGATTCCAAGCTTCTGCTTATGACCAGGGATGGAGGCTCTGGGGAGCCGCGTTTAGAGGATTTTGCCGTGAGCAGTGCCTGTGCTGCCGGCACCGGGTCGTTTCTTGACCAACAAGCAAGCCGACTTAAGCTGTCCATCGAAGAGTTCGGACAGGTGGCTTTAAAATCTCAGACTCCCCCCAGGATTGCCGGACGCTGCAGTGTATTTGCTAAAACAGATATGATTCACCTGCAGCAGATCGCCACCCCTGATTATGATATCGTCGCTGCCCTCTGTTATGCTGTGGCCAGGAATTTCAAGAGCAATATCGCCAGAGGGAAAAAGTTCAGAAAACCTGTAGCTTTCCAGGGGGGCGTGGCAGCTAATATCGGAGTAGTCAAAGCGTTTGAGGAGCTGTTGGGGCTGGAAGAAGGGGAGCTGATTATACCTGAGCACTTCACCTCCATGGGGGCTATTGGGGCAGTCTTAATCTCCCTGGAAAACGGGTTTAAAAACGGCAACTTCAGAGGCCTGGAGGCAGCGGAGAAATATCTAAACTCCGCCCACAAGACACCTACAAAGGGGCTGCCTCCTCTGAGCTACGACGGCAGGGGCGGCGCTGGGAAGCTGCAGATCCGTAAGCTCAAGGAGGGTGAAAAGGCCGATGCCTTCCTGGGTGTGGATGTGGGCTCGTTGAGCACCGACCTGGTGGTGATCGACAGGGAGAAGAATGTGCTTGCCCGCCGCTATCTCTGGACAGCCGGAAGGCCTATTGAGGCAGTGCGTCAGGGGCTGAAAGAGATAGGCGAAGAGGTGGGAGATAAGGTGAATATTCTGGGAGTAGCCACCACTGGTTCAGGCCGATATATGATCGGGGACTTTATCGGCGCAGATGTGGTGCGCAACGAAATCACCGCTCAGGCCACAGCAGCCCTCCACATCGACCCCACTGTCGACACCATATTCGAGATAGGCGGACAGGACTCAAAATACATCAGTCTGGACAACGGAACAGTGGTAGACTTCGAAATGAACAAGGTCTGCGCCGCTGGTACAGGCTCATTCTTGGAGGAACAGGCAGAGAAGCTGGGCACCAATATTGTCGAGGAGTTCGGGAACTTAGCCCTGCAGGCCAAAACCCCTGCCAATTTAGGAGAACGCTGTACGGTGTTTATGGAGTCGGATTTAGTTGCCCACCAGCAGGAGGGCTGGGCTAAAGAGGACTTAATAGCCGGACTCTGCTATTCTATCGTTTACAACTATATCAATCGGGTAGTAGGGGATAAGAGGATTGGGAATAACATCTTCTTCCAGGGGGGAGTTGCCTGGAACAAGGGAGTGGTAGCTGCCTTTGAGAAGGTGCTGGATAAAAAGATAACCGTGCCTCCCCATCATGATGTCACTGGGGCTATAGGGGCAGCGATCTTAGCAATGGAAGAACGCACCTGGCAGAAGAGCAAATTCAAAGGGTTCGACCTCAGCAACCGAAAATACCAGGTCACAACCTTCTACTGTAACGGGTGCGACAATCAGTGCAATATAAAGAAAGTCACAATAGAAGGCGAACCCCCTGTCTTTTATGGGGCAAGGTGCGAAAAGTACGAGATTAAGAAGAAAAATCCGAAGGCAGATCCCCTGCCAGACCTATTCGCCGAAAGGGAAAAACTCCTCTGGGCCGGGTACGAAGAGCCAAAAGAGAAGGAAAAGGAGAGGATCGGAATCCCCAGGGTGCTGTTCTTCCACGAAATCTTTCCTTATTGGCATACCTTCTTCACCGAGCTGGGCTTTCAAGTGGTTCTATCCGACCCTACCAATCAGAAGATAATTCAGGCATCGATAGAGAGCATTGCCTCCGAATCGTGCTTCCCGATAGAAATATGCCACGGACATATTTTGAACCTGCTGTCCAAGGAGGTAGATTACATATTCCTTCCCAGTATCATCAACCGGGAGGACCGCGACTCCAGATTCCTTCAGAGTTACAATTGCCCCCTGGTTCAGTCAATCCCCTACACCATCAGGGCGGCTTTGGACATGGATGACAATATGTTATTGTTCCCCCCTATCCACTTCCGGCGCGGCCAGCAGCATGTCCGAAAGGTATTAACAAAATTGGGTCAAGACTTGGGCAGGAGGGCCAAGCAGGTGCAGAGCGCTATTCGCTTGGCTGACGAGGCCCAGAGGCAGTTCTACACCAACATTCAGAAAAGGGGAGAAGAGATACTTGCCCATCTTCCTGAGAAGCAATGGGCAGTGGTGATTCTCAGCCGCCCCTATAATGGGTGTGATCGAGGTCTGAATCTGAATCTGCCGAAGAAACTTCTGGATATGGAAGTTCTGGCCATTCCTATGGATTTTCTTCCCCTGCACCAGGTTGATGTTTCTGATGAATTTCCTAATATGTACTGGTATTATGGCCAGAGGATACTCAGTGCCGTTCAGTTCATCAAGGAGAATCCCCGGTTGCATGCGATCTATATCTCTAATTTCAGGTGTGGTCCTGACTCCTTTATCTCTCACTTAGTCAGGGAGAAGATGAGGGGAAGGCCCTACCTGCAATTAGAGGTTGACGAGCATTCGGCTGACGCTGGGGTTATCACCCGTTGCGAGGCCTTCTTCGACAGCCTAAAGGGTGTGCAGCGCAAGGAAAAGAAAGATACTAGACGTCTTCGTAGGGCAGCTTCTTAGCAAATAAGTCAAGTTTTCGAAGACGCCCAATGCAGAAAAAATTGAAAAACGCAAAATGAAAGGCAGGATGTTGCCTTAGCAGACCCGTAAGGAAAGATAATTTGACTTTTGCACCTCGCAGTCTTCATTTTGCAATTTGAAGCTTCGGCCAATTTATGGTGTTCACAACTCGTCGATTTGAGGCGAAACTTTGCTGGTTAAAAGATGGAACGAACTATCTACATTCCCAATATGGCAGACCACGCTTATCCGTTAAGTGCTGCCTTAAGATCCTGTGGTATATCGGCTGAGGCGCTGCCTGAACCTGACCAGCAGACGCTGCTGTTGGGAAGAAAATACTCTACCGGCAGGGAGTGCTTTCCCTTTATCGTCACCACCGGCGATTTTTTGAAGAAGATACAAGAGCCCGGCTTTGATCCAGGCAAAGTAGCTTTCTTTATGCCCTTAGCCAGTGGTCCCTGCCGTTTCGGACAGTACAGCCAAATTCATCGCGTCTTCTTAGACAGACTGGGACACAGAGAGGTGGCCGTCATCTCCCCCACTTCAGCGAACTCCTACGCAGAGATAGGGGGAGCCAGCCTTAAGTTGCGCATCAGGGCCTGGCAAGCACTGGTAGCAACCGATATCTTACAGAAACTGCTGCACGAGACAAGACCCTACGAGGTCAACCAGGGGGAGACTGACCGGGTTTACAAAAAAGCTCTGGCTAAGCTGACCGAGGCGGTAGAGGGGGGCAAAAATCTCGTCCGGCTTATGAAGCAGATTGCAGAAGAGTTCAAACAGATAAAGATCGACCGCCGGGAGCGAAAACCGATCATCGGGATAGTGGGCGAGATATTTATGCGTAGCAACCGCTTCAGCAATGACAATGTGGTAAGAAGGGTTGAAGCCCTGGGAGGTGAGGTATGGTTGGCCCCGATATCGGAGTGGATCTACTACACCACTCAAAGATATAAAGAGGACAGCGCTGCTGAGCGCAAATATTGGGATCTGCTGAGGGCGATCCTCCAGGAGAAGGTGCAGAGATACTACGAACATCGCTTAGAGAAGCCGGTTAAGAAGCTGCTGTTAAACAACGAAGAGCCGCCCACAACTGAGGTACTTCAATACAGCGCCCCCTATATGCACTTCTCCTTCGGTGGGGAGGCAATTCTGACGGTTGGCAAGGCGGTTGATTACATCAAGAAAGGGGCCTCAGGTATTATCAATGTGATGCCTTTCACCTGTATGCCGGGAACTGTGGCAGCTATTGTCTCTAAGAGATTCAGGGAGGACTTCAACGGCATCCCCTGGCTTAATGCCTCTTACGACGGCCAGGAGGATGCCAGTATGTTGGTAAGACTGGAGGCCTTTATGCATCAGGCCAGACAGTACAGAGATAAGCGGAGATTTGGGTAGTGATCCTTGATGGCTGGGTTTTGATCTACTTAACCTCAGAGTCACAGAAAAAAAGCTGGTGTTGGTGAGTGGTTAATGGTGAAAGTGAATTATTAGACTCTCACAAAAAATCTGGAGAGTGTATCTTTAGGCCGCCAGAATGTAGTACCATAGGACTAATCCTCGAGGTAGGGTGGGGCAAATTGCGCTTTCCGTCAGCGGCCACAAGAAACAAAGCGACGTTCTCCTGTCTCGAGAGCTTATGGCCTCAGCCATTCAACCCTACCTCTTCTCTACGCCTACGGAAAGCGCGCTTCTTTTGGTCCCTTTTCTTGTAAAGAAAAGGGACAGATGGCTGGGTGAAACAAAGAAGTTCCGTCAATTATCTCCAATTATAATATTTTTGTGAAAGCTCATTGAATTATTTTGATCACTTAGGGACACCACCAACATTGATGAGGGGAGAACGATAGATGGCTTACAAGATAACGGAGGAATGTATCGCCTGTGGCCAGTGTGCGGATGAATGCCCGGTGGAGGCGATCACCGACGCTGGCGACATATACGTAATCGACCCTGAACTGTGTACTGAATGTGGCGCCTGCGCCGATGTCTGCCCAGTGGAGGCCTGCGTGCCGGAAGAGATATGAACCTCAAAAAGGCTATCCCAAGAGTACTGCTGCTGGTAATCTTAGCCCTAAACATACTCTTTTGCAAAACGGCCTCTTCTTTCCCTGGGGAGCCAATCATCTCCTTCCCTGCTCCAGGGGAATGTCCATCGGGTCTTGCCTGGGGGCAGGGTTTTCTGTGGTTAAGCGACTGGAAGCAGGCGCGGATCTATAAGATCGACTCCAGTAGCGGTGAAGTGCTGCAGTCTCTGTCTTCACCCGGCCCATCTCCTCAGGGGTTGGCTTGGGGCAGAGGGCGGCTGTTTGTCGCCGACAGCCAGACAAAGAGGATCTATCTCCTCAACCCTCAGACCGGAGTAGTTGAAAAGGCATACTCCGCCCCCGGTAATTCGCCAAGGGGACTGGCCTGGGGGAACCACTGCCTCTGGGTGGTTGACGACCGGCAGGGCCTCATCTGTAAACTCAACCCCCAGGACGGAACCCTGACGGGCTATTTGAAAGCCCCGGCAGGGAAGTCTCGCGGGCTTTGCTTTGGCGGCAAATACCTCTGGGTCTCGGACAGGGGTAAAGACGAAATCTACGCAGTCTCCGCCCGCGATGGAAGCGTAGTGGTGAGCCTGTTTGCCCCTGGACCGTTTAGCTGGGGGCTGGCCTGGGACGGAAGCCATCTTTGGAATGTTGACTTCCAGACAGGAAGGATTTACAAGCTCAGGGCAGCCGACGACGAGAAGTATTCGGTAACCGACTGGAGAGAGGCGAGCATTGAGCTGGTCCATTACATCCGCAATTCGGGACCAGGTACCCTGAAGGATATCAAAATATCACTGGCCGTCCCACCTGAAAAATTGGAGAATCAGCAGCTTCTGGGACCGGTTGAGTTTAGCCCTCAGCCCCAGCGATTTGCCCTCGACCACTGGGCTCAGAGGGTTGCCCTTTACCGCTTCCCCGAGCTTCCGCCCTCCGAGACGGTGACTGTGGGCTACAAGGTGAAGGTGAGGCTGGGAAATCTTCATTATTACATATTTCCTGAGAAGGTGGGCACTCTGGCTCAGGTTCCCCGGGAGATTCGGGAAAAATATCTTGCCGATGGCTCCAGATATCTCATCCATGAGACTTCTATTCAGGAGGCAGCGCGAGATGCCGTGGGCGGGGAGACAAATCCCTATTGGATGGCCAGGCGAATACACAGCTTTGTCCTGGAGAATGTGAGATATGAAGGTGGGGGTGGATGGGACACGGCCCCGGTGGTGCTTGCCAGGGGGACGGGTTCCTGTTCGGAGTCGACCTTCTTGTTCATCGCCTTATGTCGGGCCAGTGGGTTGCCCGCCAGGTTTGAGGCTGGTTCGTTGATCAGAGGGGATTTAGCCAGCGTCGACCGGGACAATCACCGGTGGGCGGAGGTATATCTGCCCAACTACGGTTGGGTTCCCTTTGACCCCAGTGTGGGTTCTGGTCGTTCTCCGGCGGATGTGGCCCAGGCGGTGGGGAACACCAAGGTGATCGGCGGACCTCATCCTGGATTGTTTGTCACCACTCACGGGGGCGGCGATTCGGAATACTTAGGCTGGAACTACAATTCGTACGCCACTTATAAATTTAGCGGCACCTGTAAGGTAGAAGAGAATAGATATTTCATCTGGCGCCCTGGAGAGTGAAACAATAAGTGCGAAGTTTCTAACCCACTGTACCCTCGCCCTCGTGCCCTTTCCCCTCTCTTCCTGCCGTGAGCAACCGCGGATGGTCGCCTCCACTGCCTACTGTTTACTGCCCACTCCTTACTGCCTACTGCTTACTGTTTACTGTCTTTTCTCTATGGGAGAGAAGATTTTACTTGACTCCTCTAGCTTTTTTATTATATTATTAAAGTCTTAGAATGGCTATGTTGATGTCTGGGGGCCTGGGAGGGGAAGGGGAGAACTTCAACCGACAAAGTGTGGGGCCTCAGGATGGAGAAAATTTAGAAGCCGGATTGCTGAGAATAACAAAGCAGAGGAGGCAATCCGGTTTTTTATTTGAGGTGGGTAAGATGGGAGAGTTGAGGCGGCAGATGGAAGAACGATTGAAGCTGGAAGGATACAGTTATCGTACTCGGAAGAGATACCTGCAGCATATGAGGCGGTTCGTGGCCTATCACAGGAAAAACCCTCGACAGTTGGCAGCCTCTGATATCGAACGCTATCTCCTCTATCTGTTGGATGAAAAGGGAGCCTCCCATTCTTACGTTAATCAGGCCATCAACGCTATCAAGTATTTCTACAACAGGGTATTAAAGGAGCCTGTCAAGACAGAAAACCTGCCGCGGCCAAAGAAAGAGAAGAAACTACCAACTATTTTGGGGCGAGAAGAAGTTGTCAGGATATTTGATGCGGTGGAAAAGGTCAAGCACAAAGCTATTTTAGTTATGGCTTATTCTTCTGGACTGCGAGTCAGTGAGGTTGCCAAATTGAAGGTTGCGGATGTTGATGGAAAACGTAAGATGCTACACATCAAAGCAAGTAAAGGGCGAAAGGATCGCTATTCGCTTCTTTCAGAAACAGCCCTGGAGATTTTGCGAGAATACTGGCGTCAATACCAGCCACGGAATTGGTTGTTCCCAGGAGCCAAACCGAACAGTCACATTCACACCCGATCCATTCAGAAGATTTTCTCCAATGTCCGTCAGAAAGCCGGTATCCACAAACAGGTCAGTGTACATTCTCTCAGACACTCCTTCGCAACGCATCTGCTGGAGGATGGTACGGACATCTGTTACATTCAGGAGCTATTGGGCCATAAGAAATTGGAGACGACCGAGATCTACACGCATGTTAGCACTCGGGATATCAGCCGGATTCAAAGTCCACTGGAAAAACTCGATTGAAAAAGATGAGAACACTTAGCAGTGGAAAAACAGCAGTCACCGCCAAAGTGAATATTGGCGAACCAGTTCGCATATACCGTCA
>CAZQSC010000098.1:0-9167 GCA_964595705.1 uncultured bacterium
TGGCACATCGGAGCCGCCTCTCGATGCTTCAGCAGCTGAGACCGAAACCTCTGATATCTCTTGCCCCTCCAGATTACATCAAACTGTTGGGTGAAAATATTGCCCATAGTATATTCCCCTTTTTCATCGAAACAGCAAGGAGAGACTTCACCATCCCAGTTAACCACAGTGCTGTACCACAGGCGGCGACAGCTCTGCCTCCTCAACTTCAACCGAAGTTGCCGCTTCCTCTCAGCAGAGGGGGCTACGGTGTAGCGGGAAAAATCAGCCCGGAGGGGCAAGAACTCCTCAGCCTGCCTTAATGAGCTCACCCGAGCTGTCTTCAGCAATATTCTGTCGGCCCCCAGCCTCCGGGCCACTCTCTTCAGCTCCCCAATCTCGTGCTCATTGTGCTTCATCACTAGGAATTGAAAAGTAATAACCGGGGTATCGCTTCCTTTTCTCCTTTTGGCCCTCACCAGGGTTTCAACGCCGCGAAGGACCTTTTCCACATCCCCCCCTTTTCTGTATTTTGAGTAGCTCTGCTGCTGAACGCCGTCTACCGAAACGATCAACTCGTCTAAACCCGACTCCACAATTGTATCAGCCACTTGGGGGCTGCTGAGGAAATGGCCGTTGGTGCTCGTCTGCACAAAAATTCCTCTCTTTTTAGCCTCACGGATCATTTCTGCCAGATCCTCGTTCATAAAAGGCTCTCCCCGATTCCAGAGTAGAAGGAATTTAATCTGTCCCCTCATCTGGTCAAGAACTCTCCTCAGCTCTTCTACATCCATTTTCCCTCTGGGGAAGGACTTCCGCTGGGAAGCAAAGGGACAAAGAGGGCAGTGGAGATTACAGAGATTGGTCGGCTCCACCATTAAGACAAACGGATACCCCCAGATGAAACTGCGGCCAGAGAGCACAGAGAGGAAATAAGATAATCCCACCTTGAAGAAATTGACAAGCTGCCTCGGAGAGGGCAAAAAGCACCCTGCCTGATGGAGAAAGAACTTGTACTTATTCAGCGATAGGCCCTCTCTTTCCACTGGAAACCGCCCCAGATTGCCAAAGGCCACACTACAAGCAGGTAAGGAATATGCAAGAGCTCTGCCAAGAGGAGAATCCCCAGCAGCCTTTGTCTTCGGAAAAGTTTTAATCCCTTGAAAACCACCGCAGTATCCGAGAGCAATTTGGCCCCCAAACAGAGCAGTGGAATCCAAAATCTCCCAGATACCAGGGCAACGGGGAGCGAAAGCAAAATGGAAAGGTAATAAAAATAGATCACCCCTCCCAGGATACGAAGTGCTGGAGAGTAAGAGACCCCGGCAGAGAAATGCCGTTTTCTCCGATTGATAAACTCAGCCCACCGGGTGGTAGGGAGGGTAGGGACAAAAGTATCCGGGCAGATGGAGAAGCGAAGCTTCCAGGTCCCCCGGCGGCCTATTCGCTGCAGAAACAGATCATCATCCCCGGATACGACCCCTCCGGTGCTACCGAACCCCCCCACTTCCTCGAACACTTTCCGCCGATAGCCGAAATTCCTTCCCACACAGCTTATTGCCCCTCCTATGCCGATGGCACCAGCAGAGACAAGAGCAAAACAAACAGACTCAAGCTCGATCAGCCTCTGCTTCAAGGAACTTCCCACTAGAGAGGGAGAAAACCCTGCTACAGCTCCCACCCGAGGCTCAAAACACCTCACCATCCCAGAGATCCAGCCTGGTGGGGGAATACAGTCGGCATCAGTGGTTAAAATCACCTCCCCTGTGCTCTCCTGTATGCCGCACAAGATGGCGTTTTTCTTAGGACTGGAGAGAAAGCTCTTCTCTGCTGCCCGCACTAACCTCACATTCCCACAGTCCTTAACAAATCTGCTAACCACCTCTGCCGTCCCATCCCTGGAGTTGTCATCCACTACCAATACCTCATATCTGTCCTTAGGATACTGTTGTGCTGCTAATGCTTGCAGACAGGCTCCGATATTATTCCCCTCATTCCTGGCGGGCACAATCACCGAGACCTGAGGATGCCCCTCAAAGCTGCCCTCTCTAAGGCGACACAACCCAATAAAAATGAAGACCAAAAAGAGAGAGTATACGGCTGTCAGGATGATAAGCAGACTGAAAAAGATACGGAAAAACACCAGAAACTTCCCTCAACCTATAGTCAAAATTGAACACTGAAAAAACACCGAAGAGCACTGAATATTGTATTCGATTGTTCCCTATTGGTGAGTGGTGATTGATAAACCCGCCACAGTAACCAATTCTCATTCTTTGTTTCGGTGTTTTTCGAATCTGGGTTCAGATTAAGGTTGGACAGCCTCTTCCAGTAGAAAAACCTGATTCCAGTAGTCCCTGATTTTGCTCAGGTAGAGAATTTACACTTGGCAGCCAAAAGAGAAAGACAATCCAAACCCATCAGAATTATACAAATTTTGAGAACCAAAGTCAAGTTCAAAAGAACCTGCCCTAATCTATCAATAAAACAGAGTGGCCCGAATTTTTTAAAAAAATGCTTGACAAAAATAGACAAATCCATTAGGTTAAAACTGTAGGAGCGTTTCGCTTTGTTAAATTTTTCCCACACATCTTAAGTCTATAGTTGTTGCAGTTTATTGGAAAAAATTCTTATATGAAGATCTACATTTGCCCTGAACAGATTATAAGCAATTTACCGAAAACTCAAGGATAAGGGGAGCGCTATGGCGTACAAAATCGGGTGGTTTTCCACTGGAAGAGACCAGGCAGCGGGAGAGCTGTTGCGAGTGGTCTACCAGAGCATTCAGCAGGGAGATATAGAGGCAGAGATATCCTTTGTCTTCAGCAATCGCAGCCGGGGAGAGGCAGAGACCAGCGACCGGTTTTTCGACCTGGTGAACAACTTTGGTATCAACTTGGTATCCCTCTCTTCTCGAGATTATGAGCCCCAATTAAGGAAAGAAGACCTCTCTGCCTGGCGAAGTGCATACGATCGTCAGGTGATGCAGCTTGTAGACAGATATCAGGTGGACTTGAATGTGCTTGCCGGTTACATGCTCATCTTAAGCGAGCAGATGTGTCAGGCTTACACTATTATAAATCTCCATCCCGCCGCACCAGGAGGCCCGAAAGGTACCTGGCAGGAAGTCATCTGGCAACTGATACAGAAAGGTGCCGAAAGCACCGGGGTGACAATCCACCGGGTTACCGAAGTACTTGACGAAGGCCCTCCCATCACTTACTGCCGTTTCCCTATCCGAACCGGCCAGTTCCAGAAACTGTGGGAAGAGATGGAACAGAGATTGAAAACTAAGCCTTTATCCCAAATCCAAAAAGAAGAGGGGGAAAATAACCCCCTTTTCAAACGAATACGGCAGCAAGGGGTGATCCGAGAATTGCCGCTTTTAGTGCAAACTATTAAATGGTTTGCCAAAGGCAGAATAAAGATAACAGGCGGAGAGGTAACCGTTGACGGGCAGAGATGTCCCCAGGGATTGGATATGACCGAAGAGATAGACCGAATCATAGGGAGAGGAAAATGAAACTTGCCCAGCGTATTTTTTGTACAGACTGTGAAGGACCGATATCCAAAAATGACAACGCATTGGAACTTACTGCCCATTTCCTGCCCGCCGGCGATCTCTTTTTTGCTCAGCTCAGCAAATACGACGATTACCTGGCAGATGTAGCCAAAAGGCCTGGTTACAAGGCCGGAGACACACTTAAATTGATATTACCCTTCTTAAAGGCATATGGGGCCACCAATCAGAAGATCGAGGAGTACTGTCTGCGAAATATCCTGCTGATGCCCAGTGCCAAGCAGACCCTTCAGTATATCTCTAAGCTAATGCCTGCTTTTATTATAAGCACCAGTTATCGACCCTATATGCATTCACTGTGCAAGTTTCTTGATTTCCCTGAACAGCGGGTTGTGTCCACCGAACTGGACATCGACAGGTATGAGTTGAAACAACCGGAGATCAACAGGCTCCGGCAGCTCCGAGAAGAGATCGCCACCCTGCCACTTATAGAACTTCCCCCTGACGCAGATTGCCTGGATAAACTCCCAGTGGAGTCTCAGAGAAGCATCCAAAGGTTAGATCAAATATTCTGGGAGGAGATTACTGCTATGGAGTCTGGCAGGATGTTAATCGAAGTCAATCCCATAGGGGGAAGGGAAAAAGCCGCTGCCATAGTGAATATCTTAAAAGAAAGCGGAGGGAAACTTCAGGATGTGATCTATGTGGGTGATAGTATCACTGATGCAGAGGCCTTTCAGATAGTGCGGGAGGGTGGTGGACTGGCTGTTTGCTTTAATGGAAATCGATATGCTGTCAGAGCAGCAGAAATCGCCTCTCTTTCAGAACAGAGCACCATACTCTGTGTGCTGGCCGAGTTGTTTTGCCGAGGAGGGAAACAGATGGTTCTGGAAGTGGCAGCGGAGTGGAGTCTGTCTGAACTTCAACGGTCCCGGGTGAACAAGTCCTTAGTGAAAAAGCTATCAGGGCTTTCTGCCCTCCCGGAGGTGGAAATAATTTCAGAAGAGAATATAGAAGAGCTAATTAAAAGAAGCGAGTCCTTCCGAAAGTCGGTCAGGGGAGAAAAAGTGGGTAGGCTGGGATAAGATTATCCCAGATTGGGTCAGAAAAAAGTCCTTTTTGTTGTGCTGAGCTTGTCGAAGCATCTCATAAGCTACTGTAATTCACAAACAAATCAGATTCTTCACAGACCCTACCCTGAGCGGAATAAGATTCTTCGCTGCGCTCAGAATGACAGATTACTGTCCAGTTTGAGAGGGAGGGTTGAAAATCTACTTAAAGAACAACATACCTAACAGCATAGGCAAGTCGCTGACTTCCTTGTCCCTGCCGATGGGGACCAGTATCGCAACAGTTTTTACAAAAGGAACAGGTTGCGGAAAAGGCAGAAAAGAGTCTCTCTGTAAGTATAACCGAGCTTTTATTTTGCCATCTAATTGCTTGCCAAATTTTCAAAAACTCGCATTATACCCTTGCGTAGAGCAAAAAGTTATATTATATTATTTAGGTTTGAGGCGAAATCAGAACAGCTTTGGAAAAGCATCTAAATCTCAAAATAGATAGGAGATGATAAATGTGGTCTCTATTAAAGTCCACACGGGCGAACCTTTTGAAAAAGCGCTGAAAAGATTTAAAAGACAGTGCAAACAAGAAGGGATAATCGTTGACCTCAAGAGAAAAGAGTATCATCTCAAGCCCAGTGAACTTCGCCGTCGTAAAGTTGTAAAGGCGAAAAGAAGAGGTTAATTTGAGATGGAGGGGATAACTGAAAAATCACCGAGAGAGGATTCTTTTTCGGTGATTTTTTCTTGATCTACTTGTAAAAAGTCCTTAAAGCTAATTTTTACCGCAAAGGCGCTAGGGATTTACCCAGTGTAATAGAGACATAGAAATCCCTATCACACAGGACAGGAAGAGGGGGTATTTTTCAAATAATCAGATTGTTATATGTCTTGTCTTTCTCTGCGGTCTTTGCGTTGAAACTTGACTTTTTACGAAAGAAACTCTCTTGAATCAGGGAAAGGGAAAAGGCAGTGAGAAAAAAGACGCTTATAGGCCTGATCTCTGACACCCACGACAATCGGAATAAGTCAAAAAAGGCCATTGAAATCTTCAATCAAAAAGGAGTAGGCCTGGTGCTCCACGCTGGCGATTTCATCTCCCCCTTCAACTGTAAGGATTTCTCCGCTCTGAAGGCAAAATTTATCGGAGTCTTTGGAAACAACGACGGTGACCGAATTGCCCTCAAGGAGAAATTCGCCCCCATAGGGGATATCTTTTCCGGAACCTACAGGTTTGAATATCTGGGCAAGAGGTTTATCCTTATGCACGAGTCCATATTGATCGAGCCCTTAGCCGAAAGCGGCGAATTTGATGTGATAGTCTACGGACACACCCATCTGGCTGACCTGAAGCGAATAAAAGGCACATTAGTGCTCAACCCGGGAGAATGCGGAGGATGGCTTTATGGCCGCTCAACTGTGGCGGTGTTAAATTTAGAGACGATGGAGGTGGAAATCTTAGATATATGACAGAAAAAGGGCAAAGTAGCCAGGAGAAGCTCCAGTCGGTACCGCAGAAGCCTGGAGTTTACTTAATGAAAGACGGAAAAGGGGAGATCATCTACATAGGCAAGGCCTCCTCTCTTAGAAATCGAGTGCGCTCTTATTTTCAGCCCTCCGCTCCCTTTCACCCACGACTCAATACCCTCAGGAGAAAAATTGCCGATTTCAACTACATCGTAACCGACAGTGAGGTAGAGGCTCTGATACTTGAGGCAAATCTGATTAAGCAGCACAAACCCCGGTATAATGTCAACCTGAAAGACGATAAGAAATACCCGTATGTTGCCATAAGCAAAGAGCCTTATCCTCGCATCTATGTAACCAGAAGGCTGAGAGACGACGGCACAGAATATTTTGGCCCCTACACGGATGTGAAGGCAATGCGTAGAACCTTAGACACACTGCGTCGGATAATCCCGGTGCGCAGTTGCCGCTGGGGCCTTCCCCACCACCACCCCCCCCGGGTCTGCCTCAACTTCCAGATTAACCGCTGCATGGGACCCTGTCAGGGACTGATCTCCCCTGAAGATTACGCAAGGTTAATCGAAGAGGCTCGCCTCTTTCTGAAAGGTCGTTCAGACGAGCTGGTTAAGGCTCTGCAAGAGAAGATGGAAGAAGCCTCCCGAGAGCTGAAATTTGAGATAGCTGCCCGATTTCGGGACCGCTTGGCTGACCTCCAGAGTGTGCTGGTGCGGCAGAAGGTCTTCACCCTCAAAAAAGAAGACCGGGATATTATATCCATCGCCTGGGAGCAGGATGACGCCATCGGCGTAGTTATGGAGGTCAGGGGAGGGAAACTTTTAGACCGCAAACACTATCACTTAGATGGAGTTGCCAGCTTCTGCAGAGAAGAGGTGCTTTCTGCTTTCGTGCGTCAGTTCTATCTGGGTGCAGTCACCGTGCCCCCTGAGATTCACCTCCCCTTTCACATAGAGGACGAGCTGGCTATCGCCACCTGGCTTTCCCAAAAACGAGGGGGAAAGGTGAGACTCTCTGTCCCCCAACGGGGTGACAAGGCAAAACTAGTCAATATGGTCACCAAGAACGCCGAGCTCCTGCTGACAGAGTGGCAGCTCCGACGAGAAAGAACGCTTCCCCACACAGTGGTTGCCCTCCAGAAGGACCTGAGGCTCCCTGTACCCCCTCGCAGGATCGAGGCCCTCGATATCTCCAACCTGGGCGGGACAGACGCAGTGGGCTCTGTAATCTGCTTCCAGGATGGTCGTCCTAAGAAGAGCGAATATCGCCGGTTCAAGATCAAAACTGTGGAAGGCCAGGACGACTATGCGATGATCAAAGAGGTGGTGCAGAGAAGATTCCGCGGTCTAAAAGAGCAGAACCAACCTTTTCCCGACCTGCTGGTAGTAGATGGAGGGAAGGGACAACTCTCCAGCGCCGTGGCTGCCTTAAATGAACTGGGGATCTCTGAGCAGCCAGTGATTGGCCTGGCAAAAAGGCTGGAGGAGGTCTTCTTGCCTGGACTGCCTGATCCCCAGAATATTCCCAAAACTTCCTCATCGTTGAAACTGCTCCAGGCAGTGAGAGATGAAGCCCATCGTTTCGCCGTCTCCTACCATCGGAAATTGAGGGGGAAGAAGACAAGCCAGTCGGCCTTAGATCAGATCCCCGGAATTGGTCCAGCCCGCAAGGCTGCTCTGTTGAAAGAATTTAGCTCAGTAAAACAGATCGCACAGGCCTCGGTCGAGCAGATTGCGCAGGTTAAGGGAATTAGCTTGCGCTTAGCTCAGATCATAAAGGAACAGCTCAACAATGCGTAGAGACCTCTGCTGAAAAAACTTGACAACTTACCCGTAATGGTGGGATAATACTAATGATGCTATTTTACAAAGGTGAGCTATCCGAACCAATCCGGGCAGGGAGAAATGTGAAATAGGCAAATTGGAGAGAGATAGCATCGCCTGCTTCCTGTAATATCTTTTGAAAGGCCGAAGTCAAGGGAAAATCTCCCCTGCCGAAAAATGGCTAATTTTTAGACTATAAAAAGTTAACTGATCCTCAGTCGAGCTCATTTCTTCGACAAAGAGGCTGGGGTATCCCTGCTTTAGCGAGGTGACAAATAAAATGGGCGCAGAGATTCTCAGAAGGGCAGCGAATGCAGGTATGTTTTACCCGGCAGACCCAAAGGCGCTGGGTCAGACGATTGATACTTATCTGGAAAACGCAAAGGTCGCTGGGGTCTCGGGCGAAATCATCGGACTGAGCTGCCCTCACGCTGGATACGAATATTCAGGCCAGATAGCCGCCAACGCTTATAAACAGGTTGCCGGCAAAGATTATCAAACCGTCGTGGTGATCGCCCCCAGCCACTTGGAATACTTTCCAGAGATATCTGTATACGAGGGAGATGGTTTCCAAACACCCCTGGGACCGGTTTATGTGGACAAAGACCTGGCCAACAGGCTTGTGGCCCGACACAAAGCTATATTCTTCTCTGCCAGCGGCCACTGGATAGCAGAATCGATGAGACAGGAACACTCATTGGAAGTCCAACTGCCTTTCCTTCAGAGGGTTCTGGAGGATTTCAAAATCATCCCTGTTGTTATGGGAGACCAAGGATATTCTTCCTGCCAGATCCTGGGAGAGGCATTAGTTGAGGTGCTATCCGACCAAAGAGCTTTGATTGTGGCCAGCTCTGATCTCTCGCATTTTCACCCTTATAATCAAGCGGTGAGATTAGATAAAACAGCTATAAGCCATATTAAGAAATTTGATTTCAGGGGGCTATCGGAAGATATTGAACGGGGAATCTGCGAGGCCTGTGGCAGTGGCCCTATTGTGGCCGCTATGATTGCTGCTGGAGGCCTGGGGGCTAACCAGGCGAAGGTGCTCTGTTACGCCAATTCAGGAGATGTCACAGGTGACCGAAGCGCTGTAGTAGGCTATATGGCAGCTATGTTTTACAAAGAAGCCGAAGAGGAAAGAGAGGAGAAGGTCGGGGTCCAGATAGGACTGAGCGAGGAGGATAGGCAACAACTGTTGAACCTCGCTCGTACGACTGTCGAATGCAAACTAAGGGGTGAGGACCCGCCCGAATTCGAACCAAAATCACAGGTCCTGAATCAAACAAGGGGAGCCTTTGTAAC
>CAZQSC010000099.1:0-9150 GCA_964595705.1 uncultured bacterium
GCCTGCAGCACTGTCTGGCGAAATTTCTCCGAGTAAAGCTCCATCCTACCGATCTCATCGACCACAATAAGCTGCTTTTGGCGATCGCCTTCTGAAGGGCAGGCACGGCCACTTCCTCTGATGCCTCAATGTCGACCCCATTTTGCCCACCCGAAAGCAGCTCTTACAGGCCAGATGAGCCAGGATACCCTCCTTTCCTGTAAGGGTTTTGATCTTGAGTCCCAGGCGACGCCTACCAGTTCTGATTTCTTCGGTATAAAACCCGCCCACATCTGTGTTCAGAAGCTCTACTATCCTTTTCACCAAAGTGGTCTTGCCCACCCCTGGCCTTCGGGTAAGCAGTATGTTTCGGCCGCTCATCCTATTTACCCTGATCTCTGATCTCTTCCCCAGAGGGGGTAATCCTAATTGAACCCCACTGAATCTCCTTGACTTCCCCTGGCGAGTCCAGAGGGGTGAGGATGGAAAGCACGTCGGCCTGAGGGCTGAACTGTTCTATGATCCCCAAAGCCAGGGTGTCGGAGTCGGCATTGTTGAGCCCTACCAGCCGGCCCTGGCAGCGTTCGTTATCCTCCAAGGAAGACCAGCCCAGCGGATTTCTGATACTCTGGAGGGAAAACTGATGCAGCTGCGCTTCTTTAAAATACTCCTGAAACCTTTTCTCTCTGAAGGCCCGCCGCTGTTCTTCAGACTTCCTGCTGACCGCTGGCGGCACAGGAAGGCGACGAATGGCTATCCTGCCCCTCTGGTAAGGAGAAAGCAGATGCTCCAGTTCCTTTTGGCGCTGGAGGGCAAGAATATATTGTGGCTGGATCAGGTTTATCTTCTGCTGCTTCAGCCACTGCCCTTCTTTCCCTCTAATCAGCCCACAGGTGTTCACCAGCACAATCTGGGCGCCCAGAGCGGCGGATTTATCCACCAGAGTCTTCACTGCGCTCACAGTGGCGGACAGGTGTCCAGAGGGCGATGTGGAACCGATGAAGCGCATAGATACGAGTTTAAGCTCTCCGGAAGACTGGCAGTTGCCCAGACTGACCACCGCCGGCGGTCCCAACAGTGACTGCCCCAGATCCGCATCAACCACCGCCAGCTTTCTGTTCCTCCACTGTCTGGCCAGAAAGCGGGCCAACGAGCTTTTGCCAGTGTCAACATCGCCTAATATCAAAATCTTACCTGATGCTACCTCGGCAGCAACCCTCTCCCATTCCTCGGGAACCTGCAGTTTAACCGTCTCCTCTTGCATCTCCCCTACCCTGTTCAATTCAAATCTAAATCTCAAATAAGCTCAAAAATTTCAGTACCCTAAATTCTCCCTTAGTGAAAGTTCGTTTTGAACATTTGAATTGGGGTTATTGGAGGTTGTCTGGGATTTGGGACTTGTTGTTCGGAACCTGTCAAAGCTTAGTTATAATTAAGGGCCTAGGTGTTGGCAAAAGAAAGCCCTTGACATCATAATAAGATAATGCTATGTTAATTTTAATGCCATTGAAAATTCATCTACAAGACTATAAGGATGCCATTATATCTTCTGTACAGGGATTTTGTTAGATTCCTACAGGCGCTGGACCGGAAAGAAGACCCCTGGGAATGCTACCAGAGACATTATCTTCAGCCCCACCAGGACTTTCTTTTCGCTTACTGGCGCTGCTTCCAGTGGATGGATCTCGAGCAGATCACACAGAGGGTGAGAAGGGTCAGAAGGGGTGACTACTGCTCCTTGGAGACTCCGCCTGGCGGCCAGCCGCCGGAGCAGATTGCCCGGGAGACATTGAGACGCTGTCAGCAAATAGTTGCCACCGCCACAGAGCCTGAAGTCTACCTCTTTGTCGGTTTCTTCTCCGCCGACGCCTTTGTGATGCCATTTAAGGGGAAACCGGTGATCGGGGTGGGGCTGGAGAGATTTAAGGATTTCAGTTCCTTAGGGATTATACTTGCTCATGAATACTGCCACTGGCTCCGCCAGTGCAAGATAGGCAACCAACCTCCTACACTGGGCAATAAACTTCTGTCAGAAGGTCTGGCGACAGTCTTCTCTCAACTGGTCTTTCCTCACAGCCCCCTGCACAAATACCTCTTCCTCTCCGCAGAAAGGGTGAGCTGGTGTCGACAAAATCTACCCATACTTTTAAAACTCATACAACCGGAACTTAACTCCTACCGGCTCACAGCTCTGTTTTTTAAGAAAGGCAACAGCGAGATTCCACCCAGAACAGGGAATTATTTAGGCTATAGATTCGTAGCGGAATATATGACGCGATGTGGGAGACAGAAGATTAGGAAACTTATTGAGATAGAAAACATTGGATATCTACTCCAAAAGCAACCGGAGTGAGGCGATGAAAACAGGCAAAAAACCCAGAAGGCATCCGCTGGTCACGGTAGACATCATCATAGAATATGGCGAGGGAATAGTGCTGATTCAGAGGAAAAATCCACCTTATGGTTGGGCCATTCCTGGCGGATTCGTAGACTACGGCGAGACAGTGGAAGAGGCGGCAAGAAGGGAAGCAGGAGAGGAGACATCATTAGAGTTAAAAGAGCTGGCCCAGTTTCATGTCTATTCCGACCCTGCCCGTGACCCCCGTGGACACACCATCTCGGTAGTCTTCACTGCAAAAGGGAGAGGGACCCCGGCCGCTGCCGATGACGCAAAACAGGTGGGGGTGTTTCGAGAAGGGGAGTTGCCAGAGGAGATAGCATTTGATCACCGCCAGATTCTAAACGACTACTTCGCAGCTAAAAGAGGAAGCAAGGATGATTTGTCCCCGGTGTAAGACCCCAATGGTAGAGAAGAAAAGGAGCTTCCACAAGAGGCGTAAGTGGATCTGCTCCCGATGTAATCGAACACTAATGCAAACTCCCCGAAGAAGGAGAGAAAAACCTGCTAAGATCAACCTATCTTAAGGATTTCCTCTGCCACTTCTCCTGTCGAGACCACCCGTCCAAAGGCCCTTTCTGTCAGATCAAGGCACATCCTCTGAACCTCTGGCCAGAGAGTGGCCACTGCGTCCTTCACCAAGCTCACCCGATAGTTGCGGTGAAGGGCACCGCAGGCGGTAGAGAGCACACAAATGTCCGTCATCACCCCGGTGAGAATAAGCTGTTCGATACCCCGACTTCTAAGGGCGCAATCGAGGTTGGTCCCAAAAAAGGCATCGTAGCCGTGTTTGTGCACGACCAACTCTCCCGGTCGTGGACTTAATTGGGGCACAATCTCCACGCTCTCGTCTCCTTCTAAACAGCAACTGGAGGGCTTACGAAACCCTGGTTCCGCCCCCTCTGGAAGTCTCTTGTGTTCTGGATGGAGTTCCCCAATTAAGTTGGGCACATTAGGAGAGTAAACAAACTGGGTGTAGATAACGGGTATCCCTTTATCCCGACAGAGATTAATAAGTCGTTGGATATTTGGAATCAGTTCCCTGCCCTGGGGGACTTCCATCACCGAACCGGGCTGGAGAAACCCCTTCTGCATATCGACAACCAGAAGGGCAGTCTTCCCCGGAACTAATTTGAAAAGTCCTATGCCCATAGGCCTCCTTTCTGTTAGATTTGTAGCGTGTGCCTCAGCGGAAACTATAGTATGCCCCTTCAGGGCGAATGACTCTGTCCTCACTACGGACTACGAGGTGTGATCCATAGCCATACAGTTTTTCGTAGTGTAGGCCTTTATAGGCCGTGGGCCCTGTCCTTACGGGGGACAAGCCCCCTACACTACGGCGTCAATTTACCGCGAATAATTCAAAGCCCGAGCACTTCGTCAATCTGCTCGAATACCTTCTGAAAGGCCTCCACATAGCATTTCATCAACTCCAGGCCGTTGGGAGGCTGCACCGACCAGAGCACGGCAAAGTCATCCATAAACCGCATAGTCATGGGAAAGTCCTCTTCTCTGTACTCTACCTTCCTGGCATAAGGACAACTCCAAGGGCAGCCTTTGCCATATCCCCGACCAAGCTTAAACAGATTGGTGGCAAAGATGGGTTGCCCTGCCCACTGGCCGATATCCACCCCCTCTGCAGTCAGGGCTTCCTGAACTTTCTGACGGAAAAGTCGCGGCGGCGTGTCAATTCCCAAATTTTCAGGACTGAAACGGATAATGTAGAGATAGTAGACATGCGTTCGGTCTTCGGGCACAAAAGGTGGAATAACACCTTTGATTTTGGAAAGTTCTCGGGTAAGATATTCGCAGTTTCGCTGTCGTAGGCGGTTTTGTTGGTCTAGGCGTTTTAGCCGACTACGGGCGATTGCCGCCAGAAGTTCGTCAGAGCGGTACATCCAGCCCAAACTATAAGCGTTGTAGTCCCGTCTCTTGCCCGGCTTGAGGATCTCCCCAAACCGTCCTAACATCTCGGCTCGGAGACAGAATTCCTCGTTATCGGTAGTCAACAGCCCTCCATCGGCGCCGGTGGTGAGGTTTTTGGACCACTGGAGGCTGAAGGCTGCCATATTGCCAAGAGTCCCTGTCTTTTTGCCCTTGTACTGGGCCCCGTGCGACTGGCAGGCATCTTCGATCACTACTAGGTTGTGCTTTCTCGCAATAGCATTGATCTGGTCCATATCGGCAGGTAAACCAGCTATATGGACGGGTAGAATGGCCTTGGTCTTCTCCGATATCTTCTCTTCTATGCGGCCGGGGTCCAGGTTGTAAGTCTCAGGGTCGATGTCGGCAAAGATAGGGATTCCGTTCTGGTAGATAATGCTGGTGGTAGAGGTGAGAAATGAGAAGGGAGTGGTGATTACCTCATCTCCGGGGCCGATTCCAGCGGCAGCCACTGCCGCGTGAAGGGCAGCAGTCCCACTGTTGAGCACAATACAGTACTTTGCTCCTACATACTCTGCCCACTCCTGGGCTAAGGCAGCGATCTGTGGGGAGCCTGGTGAGCCCATAAGCCTGCCGCTTTTCAGAACATCTGTCGCTGCCTGAATATCATCTTCGCTCAAAATAGGAAAGTTAAGGCTGTATTTCTCCACACTCGGTGGGACAGCAGGATTACCACCTTTAATTGCCAGTTTTTCTGCCATTTGTAAATTCTCCTCTTCGAATATCAGGCAATTCAGCCTGAGGGTTGCCAATCAGAGACAAAGATTCACAATCACGCTTGCGTAAGCTCATATATGGCTCTATCCTCCTTTTTTTCAATGGACAATTGATAGGCTTTCCCTCCCCAAAATATCCGTTTGAAGGTTATCCTTCTCATCTGGTCGGGCAGAAGAGGTTGGACTTTTAGGCCATCTTCTCTCAACCGTATTCCACCAAACCCGTAAAGGAAATTCTGTAGAAATCCACCGATAGCAGTTAGAAAAATGGTGTTCCGGTCGTCTGCCAGGATCTCCCGCGTCACCTCAAACGGCAACAGGAAAAATCCATCCCATTGCTGAAAAAGCTCGTAAGCCTGCTGGCATCTGCCCAGTCTGCAGGCTACAATAGGATGAACTGCAGGGAAGAAAGAGTGTCCGAGCTCCTGATCGGCCTTAGTGAGATAATAATCGAAATTGCTCGCCGCAACCCCTTCACTCATGGGATACTCCAAAGGATGAATCATCTCCCCCACATCGGGCTGCTTGATAGGATGTCCGCTGTAGCCATCATACTCTAGAAATATATTGCGCTCTGGATCAAGAGGCAGATACATCTTCTCGGCAATCTCCTCCCAGATAGCGGGATAGTCTTTCCCCAGCATCTGGCAGACCTTGATAGCGGTGCGCAGGTTCCACTGGGCGATGGCGTTGGTGAAAACGCTGTTGTCCACTGTGGGAAGCCCACGTACTTCACAGGTAGACTCATCAGGGGGAATCACTCCCAAAATCTCGTAACGGTCAGCCTTCTGGTTATAGGTAACCCTGCTGGCCCAGAATCTGGCAGTCTCAATGATGATTTCGCTAGCGTAGTTTTCCAGAAAGTTCCGATCCTGGGTCGCCAGATAGTATTGCCACTGCCCCCAGGCTACATCACCTACGATGTGAATCTCAGAAGAAAATCCGCCTCTGGAGCACTCCTTACCCGTCCTGCCTGTCTGCCACCCAAAAGCTGCCCCTTCGTAACCTTGCTCCTTGGCATTGGTTTTAGCTCCTTCTAGAGTGCGATAGCGGTACATAACCATCGTTTTTGCCAGCTCCGGGTACAACAATAGAAGAGCTGGCAACATAAAAAACTCAGAATCCCAAAAAATGTGTCCCCCCCAGCCATCATTGGAGAGTCCCAATGGGGGGATGCTGTGGTCTTGCCCTTCGCGCACACTGGAGAGAAGGTGGTAGAGTGCAGCGTGGATACGCCGCTGTAGCTTAGGATTCTCCACCAGAATGTCGCTTTCCCAGAGCTCGGCCCAGGCACGGGAGTGCTCCTGGAAAAGCTGCTGGAACCCCTTGTCTTCTGCTTCAGCCACTTTCTCTCTGGCCTCCCTAAGTGGATCCTGGGAATCGTAAGAAGTAAAAAAGCTGACGTATTTGCAAAAGGTGTATCGGTGGCCTTTTTCCACCTGGAATCGCAGCCGTTGGGTAATCCCCTTGGGGCTGGAGGAGTCTACTTCTTGTTTAAGCGTCACCACTCCCTTGGGACAGAGTACTTTAACCGCCTGGGCAATTTTCACCTTGAAAGTATTGGTCATCACTTCCAGCCAGATTTGATCGAATTCTGAGCCACGATATTGCAAGTTTAGATTATCAAAGGGGTTCCCATCCAGACTATTCTCCAGAGTCACCTCCCCATCGTAATGGGGAACGAAACAGAATTGAATGGCCGCAAGGTGAGCATCAGCCCTGGAAACAAAAAACTTAATCTCAAAGTCGGTGACTTTTCCATCATTTTCCCAGGTGTAACGGGTAGAAAAACTGGCATTTCTCATGTCCAAAACCTGGCGATAGTTAGTAATATGTTTTAAATTTAGCCAGTTTTTCCCATCATAAAATTTAATTCCACTCCAACGAGGTATCTCCACCAGGTTCTCATACTCAGCGTCATAAACTCCGGCAATAAAGCTTTTTACAGGGGGGGCTGCGGTCGCCCCGGTGCCATCCTGTGGCATCTGAACACCAAGATAGCCATTACCAAGGTACGAACGATAATACGGCTTTACCGAGTTAGTTTCGAGTTTCCACACATTTTCTGCCATAGTATTTTCTCCTTTAAAATTAGTGATAGGCAAATCCGTTTAGTCGACGTCTGGAGACGTCTCCCACAAACTTTCGCCAAACTCCAGAGTAGCAAAAAATGTAGGAGGGCTCTCCAGAGCCCGACTCTCAAAGATTCAAAATTCCCCTCACCTCAAAATCCCGGCAGATACTCTTTCTCTGCTTCGAACAGTTCATCGAACATCTGTTTGATCTCGGCGGGAGAGCAAACTGCAGCTGTAAGTGGATCCAATAGAAGCGCATGTAGCGCCGCCTGTCGGTCGTGTTCTAAAGCAGCCTTAACACCTAATTCGTACACCGCCATATTGGACCGATTCAGAGCCGCCAGTTGCGGTGGTAGTGCCCCAAACCGGCAGGGGTTGACCCCATTCCGATCAATCATACAGGCCACTTCGACCACACCGTCTGAGGGAAGAATTTCAATGAGCCCTTTGTTGAGTACACTGCCATAAATGACGGCGGGCTTGTTCGCCTCCGCCGCCTCAATAATCACCGAGGCATATTCATGGCTGCGCTGAAGCGGAACCTGCTCTTCGCCGCTGAGATACCTTCGCGAATGCTCATCGTGTTCCCGACGCCAGATCGGCCAGTTGTTGGCATAGAAGTTTGTCTCTCCCCGATAGCCATCTCGACAGTACTTCTCAATAAGGTCATCCCTTTTTCTAAAATAAGGCACGTATTCCGAGAAGTGCCCACTGGATTCGGTAACGAAGTACCCAAAATGAAGCATAGTCTCGAAGCGTACTGGATCCCGTTCATAGATCTCAGGATCTTTACAGCGCTCGCGCAGACGGGGATACATATCTTCACCCTGATACGAAAGCTCGGTAAACCAGGACATGTGGTTAATTCCCCCACAGCGCCATTTTAAATCCTCGTAAGGCACATCTAAATATTCAGCCAGCAATTTGGATGTTCCCTGTACTGAATGGCATAATCCTACAATCTGCAAATTAGATGATTTTAAACCTGCTAATGTCATCATAGACATAGGATTGGTGTAATTCATCACCAGCGCCTTGGGACAAAGGCGCTCAATGTCCTGAAGAATCTCCACCCACACCGGAATTGTTCGTAGCCCCTTGAAAAGCCCACCCGGGCCAATGGTGTCGCCAATGCACTGCTTGACCCCATACTTCAAGGGGATATCGTTGTCGGCTCGTACTGTTTGCAAACCAGAAACCTCGATAGTATTGATCACATAGTCAGAATCAGCAAGAACCTTGCACCGATCAGTAGAGGCTTCCACACTCCAGTTCTTGCCTATCAATTCGATAACCTTCTCTACAAGCTGATGTGCCAATTCCAACCTTTCGGCATCAATATCCACCAGCGCGAAGGTACCAGACTCCAGCTCTGGAATGAGCAGAATATCTGTACATAACGGCCGGGTAAAACCGCTTCCTGCACCAATGATAGTTACTCGTGGCATAGTTTTTCTCCTTACTCTGAAACTGTAATTAACAACTTTTGTTTACTTACTCAGAATATTGCCTGCTTGTTTCAGTCGAAATCACACCATGCGTTGGTATAAGGAATTGCCGAATATAATAAAACTAAACTCAAAATGCAAGAAAAATGGTACCCGTAATGTAAAAAATTTACCCTGGATAGTTTTAAAGTAGCACATCAATTTTTCTATCCCCAAAATTGCCCTTAATATCTCTAACTTTTTGTTATATTTTTAATTAGATTCCGAGAAGGGCAAATTCCAAGAAATTGGGAGGCGCAAAGCCACGGGGCGAGTGCAAGTGTCACAGGGCTTTGGTCGGAGTAGGACAGTAAAGATTCATAAGTCAAAGATAAAGAAATTAGAGAAAGTTTGGCACGACAGCCGGGCTACCGAAGAATCGCAAACAATGATTCTATTGGTAGTTCGGCTTTTTTGATTTTTAGGAAAGGGAGGCCAACCACGAAACCTGTGTTACTCTTTTGCAGTTTGTTGATGGTATCCCTCTGGGGAAAGCCAATAGTGGGAAATACCCAAAATGATAATTGGAATATCCAAAATTCTGGAGCTGT
>CAZQSC010000100.1:0-9144 GCA_964595705.1 uncultured bacterium
CCTTCATCTACAGGTTAGTAGGCCCAGTGGTGGATATAATGGCAAAACCCTACCCGGAGTTAAAAGAAAAGAGAGAGTATGTGGCCCTGGTGATTAAGACCGAGGAGGAGAGATTCGGGGAGACACTGGACCAGGGGCTGGAACTTTTCAGAAAGGCCGTCCAGATGGTCCAGGCCTCCGGCCAAAAGATCATCCCCGGTCGGGAGGCGTTCCGACTTTACGACACCTATGGTTTCCCCTTAGACCTCACCGTCGATATGGCAGAGGAGATAGGCCTACAGGTTGATTTAGAAGGTTTCCAGGAGGAGATGAAGCTGCAGAAGCAGAGGGCAAAACAGGCATCCCGATTCAGAGAAGAAGAGGAACAGTGGACCCTCCTCTCCGAAGGGCCGCACTCCCGATTTGTTGGATATGAACGTGAGAGGGCCACGGTTGTGATCCGAAGAATGAGGATGGCCACCGACTACATAGATCTGGTCTTGGATCAAACCCCCTTCTACGCCGAAGCCGGAGGCCAGGTGGGCGATACAGGGAAGCTCTGGGGTGAGGGCATAGAGATAGAGGTGACCGATACCTTCCGGTCCGCCGATGCTGTTGTTCATCGGGGGAAATTGCTAAAAGGGGATATTCGGGACGCAAAGGGCTCTCTTACTGCCCAGATTGACAGCCGAAGGCGCTGGGCCACTGCCCGCAACCACACGGCCACCCATCTGCTTCAGGCAGCCTTGCGCCAGGTTCTGGGAGAACACGTCCGCCAGTCAGGTTCTCTGGTGGCCCCGGACAGACTCAGGTTTGACTTCACCCATTTCTCCCCCCTCAGTCCCAGGGAACTGGAGAGGGTGGAGACTGCAGTAAACGCCAAAATCAGAGAAGATATCCCTGTCTCCACCTTCGAGAGCTCTCTGGAGGAGGCAAGAAGGATGGGGGCTCTGGCCTTTTTTGGAGAAAAATATGGGGAGAGAGTGCGTCTGGTCAAAATTGGGAAGGAAAGCCTTGAGCTGTGTGGGGGGACACATGTGAAGGCCACCGGTCAGATCGGGCAGTTCAGGTTGGTCTCGGAGTCCGGGATTTCAGCCGGGATAAGAAGGATAGAAGCGGTCACCGGGGAAGCAGCAGAGTCCAAGAGTAGAGAGGAACGGCGGGTATTGGCCGAGATACAAGGGCTGTTGAACGCCCCTCTGCCTCAACTGGCCGAAAGGCTCAAAAAATTGATCGAGAGAAACAAGGCCCTGGAGAAAGAGCTGCAACAGCTTCGGGCTGCTGTTTTCAACTCCAAGATCGACCAGTTAGTTGCTCAGGCCACTTTGGTTGACAATCTCAAGGTGGTAGCGGCAAAGGTAGAGGTGGAAGATCGGGAGGGGTTCCGTCGGATGGCGGATATCTTGAGAGAGAGATTGGAAAATGGTGTAGGAGTGCTGGGTGCGGTGCTTGACCACCGGGCATCTTTTCTGGTGGTGGTGACCGATAACCTGATCCACACCCGAGGCCTGAAGGCAGGCGAGATCGCTCAGGAGATTGCCAGAGCGGCCGGAGGGGGAGGTGGAGGGAAACCACACTTGGCCCAGGCAGGTGCAAAGGACCCGAGGGCCGTCGAGCAGATATTGGCCAAGGCAAAGGAAATTATTATAAAACAGTTGCTAAAGGCAGAAGAGTAGAGAAATCCCTTTAGAAGTTGTTTGGAAGCTACAGATGAACCACGGAGGCACCGAGAAGGCATAAAGAAAAGATCTGTATAGAAAAGTTTGTATTACTGATATCCTAAGGTCGTAAAAGGGAGCACAAACTATTTCCCTCCGTGTTTTCTGTGCCGCCGTGGTTAATTGGAATTTTTAAGGGTTCTTTTTGGGGGATAGATGTCAACCTTCGAATACCTGATGCGGGTGAAACAGGAAAAAGGGGCGGGATATCTGCTGCTGTTAGATCCAGACCGCCTGGACCGCAAAGCTTTGGCAGCGCATATCCGTTGCTTGGATGCCAACGGCATTGACGCCATCCTGGTGGGAAGCAGCTTCTTGCTTTCCAACGACTTCGACCAGGTAGTAGGCCAGATTAAAAAAGAGGCGAAGATGCCAGTGATCATCTTCCCTGGGGGGGTATATCAGATAAGCCCCAGGGCCGATGCGATTCTTTTCCTTTCGTTGCTCAGCGGTCGCAATCCAGAGTTTCTCATCGGCCAGCAGGTTAAGGCTGCCCCTATCTTAAGAGACTATGGTCTGGAGTCAATCTCTACCGGCTATTTACTGGTGGAGTCAGGCAGACCGACCACGGTTGAGTATATTAGCAACACCCACCCTATTCCCCGGGGCAAGCCAGAGATTGCGGTGGCCCATGCCTTAGCTGCTCAATATCTGGGCATGAGACTGCTCTACTTGGACGCCGGTAGCGGGGCGGAACATTCGGTTCCAGAGGAGATGATCCGGGCAGTTGCCGGTTCTGTCTCGCTTCCCCTGATTGTGGGAGGGGGTATCCGCCAGCCAGAGGTGGCACGACAGAAGGTGCTGGCTGGCAGCTCTTTTGTGGTTATCGGCACCGCCTTAGAACAGAATAATGAGCCCACCTTGCTGGAAGAGTTCGCCCAGGCTATCCATATAAGGGAAGGCTAAGAAATCGTGTCTCATAATTCCTATATACAGAACTATTCGAGTTTACTTTAAGTGGGTCTTTTTCTATGATTGACATTCACTGCCATCTGTTACCGGGAGTTGACGATGGGCCCAAAGAGATGGAGCAGTCCTTAGCGATGATTGCCCAGGGGGTTGGAGACGGCATCTCAGCTGTGGTGGCCACCCCCCATATCCTCAGCCCCCTGAATGATAATAGGTTGTCTGAGATCTGTCAGCGAAGGTTCGAAGAGCTCAAGAAAAAGGTGGATGAGCAGGGGGTTAATATTCGTCTGTTCTTGGGGTCAGAGATATTCTTCCAGTTTGACCTCGCTTCAATCTGTCGTCAGAGGCTGGGGACTCTGGCTGACAATGGGAAATATCCCTTAATTGAGTTTCCCCTCAATTCCCTTCCCCACCGGTTTGAAGAGGAGTTGTTCCGACTTCAGCTCTCAGGATTCGTTCCCATTATAGCCCATCCGGAGAGAAATATGACGCTCACTGGAGATGTGGGGAAGCTATTTGAGCTCAGTAGCCGAGGCATCCTATTTCAGGTCAATGCCAGAAGCTTAACGGGTGAGCATGGTAGATTCATAAAGAGGATCACCGAACGGCTGGTGGCTGAGGGAGCGGTTCAGTTTGTGGCAAGCGACGCCCACGACCCGGTTTCTCGCCCCCTCATTTTAAGCCAGGCCAGGAGGGCAGTGGAGAAATTGGTGGGGGAAGAAACAGCCGAAGAGCTCTTTTATCTGAATCCCCAGCGGGCACTCCGGGGGGAGAATATTATCAATTCTTTCTGAAGATATAAAGACTTTCTTTAACTTGACGTCGTAATGACAAAATCCAAAGACCAAATGTCCAAATCTGAGATTGGTTACTGGTAAGTGGTGAGAAGGCGAGCGGATCGGCAGGCACCAACTTTTGACATTTCCCGAAGGGACTTGGCTTTCGACATTCCTCTCAAACAGTTTGTTCATAATCCAACGAACTGGAGTTAGACTACCAGATACAGTTTTCCCAGGAAGGGGAGGGTGATGTTATCTAAGGTCTTAAGCAGCGCTGTCTTGGGAATTGATGCCTACTTAGTAGAGGTGGAGACAGACATAGATCGGCAGCTTCCTTCTTTTTCGACAGTAGGGCTGGCTGAGGGGGCGGTTAAGGAGAGCAAAGATCGAGTGATGGCAGCGGTTAAAAACAGCGGCTACCTTTTCCCTTACAAGAAGATCACCGTTAATTTAGCCCCGGCAGACATTAGAAAAGGGGGGTCTGCTTTCGACTTGCCCATCGCTGTCTCCATATTGGCCGCCACTCGACAGATAAGACCCAATAATTTATTGAATTATGTTCTATTGGGAGAGCTTTCCTTAGATGGTTCCCTGCGGCCAGTCCCCGGGGTGCTTTCTATGGCTCTGGCAGTGCGAAAAGAGGGCGTCAAGGGGATGATTCTCCCCCGAGAAAACGCCAAAGAGGCAGCTATGGCCACCGGATTGGAGATCTACCCGGTCTCCAACCTGAAGCAGGCTATCGAGTTGTTGAATGGGGAGGCCACTGCTCAGCCATTCTCTTTAAACATCGATGAAGTCTTCGCTAAAAGTTCAGAATATGGAATTGACTTTCTTGATGTTAAAGGACAAGAGCATGCCAAGAGGGCCCTGGAGGTTGCCGCTGCAGGGGGGCACAACATTATTATGATTGGCCCTCCGGGTTCGGGCAAGACTATGCTGGCCAGAAGGCTTCCTACTGTTTTGCCCAGCTTGACTCTGGACGAGGCCTTGGCTACCACCAGGATTCACTCGGTAGCAGGGCTGTTGCCGCCAGATACAGCCCTGATAGCTACCCGGCCTTTTCGCTCTCCCCACCATACCATCAGCGATGCAGGTTTGATAGGCGGAGGACATAATCCCCGTCCAGGAGAAGTGAGTCTGGCCCACCATGGAGTGCTTTTCTTGGATGAGTTGCCAGAGTTCAAAAGGGGTGTGCTGGAGGTGCTAAGGCAACCCCTCGAAGACGGCAGGATCACTATCGCTCGGGCTGGTATATCGCTCACCTATCCTGCTAAATTTATGCTGGCAGCAGCGATGAACCCTTGTCCATGCGGCTACTACTCCGACCCCAATCACGAATGCACCTGCACCCCCGCCCAGATCCAGCGGTATATGTCCAAAATCTCCGGCCCGCTGCTGGACCGCATCGACATCCATATCGAGGTGCCAGCGGTCAAATACAGTGAACTGGCCGGAAAACCCACAGGAGAGCCCTCAGCTGTTATCCGAGAGCGAGTGAACCGGGCCAGAAAGATTCAGTTGGAAAGATTTAGGGCTCATAGAAATCTGTTTTGTAATGCCCATATGGAGTCAAAACAGATACGCCAGTTCTGTAAAATAGACAAGCGTGGAAGCGATTTGCTGAAAATGGCCATCACCAAGCTGGGGCTCTCTGCCCGTGCGTATGACCGGATACTGAAGGTGGCTCGCACTATTGCCGACTTAGAGGAGGCACCTGATATCCGTCCGGAACATATCTCCGAGGCTGTTCAGTACCGGAGCCTGGACAGGAATCTGTGGATGTGAGATTGGCCCCTGTCGGGACCAATTCAAGCGCAATGGCCGCAGAACAAGCGCAAAGAACGCAAAGTTTTGGAGACAAGAGGTTATTGATGAAAAAAGTAATTATGGAAATAAGTTCTGTAGAGGCTTTGAATGATGTTTGCACCGCCCAGGTTTTGGCCTATCCAAACACAGGGGAAAGAATCTTTGTTGGTGAACTTTGTGCTTTCTTTGAGTCTTCTTTGCGGTGAGTCCTTAATGTCTCTAAAAAGGAGTATCATGAACGAGCTGGCTTTGGAGGAGAGGAATGTCAAAAGTAGAAATATACGACACCACACTTCGTGACGGAGCTCAGGCCGAGGGGATATCGCTTTCGCTACATGACAAGCTGATGATCGCCCGAAAATTGGACGAATTGGGTGTTCATTACATAGAGGGAGGTTGGCCTAATCCCACTAATCCTAAAGATTTAGAGTTTTTTATTCGGGTTAAAGATTACCAGTTCCGTACCGCCAAGATCACCGCTTTTGGTAGCACCAGAAGAGTTGGTAACAGGCCGGAAGAGGATATGATCTTAAACACGCTGTTGAAGGCAGATACGGAAGTGGTGACCATCTTTGGCAAAAGCTGGGACCTGCATGTGACCGAAGTGCTCAAGACCACCTTGGACGAGAACCTCAAGATGATAGAAGACTCGGTGGCTTTCCTTCGTTCCCGGGGGAGGCGGGTTGTCTACGACGCCGAACACTTTTTCGATGGCTATAAGAATAACCCTCAGTATGCCCTTAAGACCTTAGAGGCGGCCCAGAGCGGAGGGGCTGAGATTCTGGTGTTGTGCGACACCAACGGCGGCTGTTTGCCTCTGGAGACCAAACAGATAGTAGAAGAGGCAAAGAAAGAGATTCTCTTGCCTTTTGGTATTCATACCCACAACGACTCCGGAATGGCAGATGCCAACTCCATAATTGCGGTGGAACTTGGTGCCCTCCAGGTACAGGGCACCTTTGGGGGCTGGGGAGAAAGATGCGGGAACGCTAACTTGACTACTGTTATTCCTAATATTATGTTAAAACTGGGAAAAGATTGCATTCCTAAGGGAACCCTGCGGAACTTAGCGGAGGTCTCCCGGTTTATCAGTGAGGTGGCCAATGTGGCCCATGATTTCCGGCAACCCTATGTAGGGGAAAGTGCTTTCGCCCATAAGGGAGGGGCACATATCGATGGGGTACTAAAACTGCCCAGGTCTTTTGAGCACATAGATCCCAAACTGGTAGGCAATGAGAGACGCCTACTGCTCTCCGAACAATCCGGCGGAAGCACAGTGGTCAAGAAGTTGCAGAAGCTGTGCCCTGGGGTTAAAAAGAGCGACCCCATTGTCTCCCAACTGCTTGCTGAGGTGAAGAGGCTTGAGAACCAGGGGTATCAGTTCGAAGCTGCCTCGGCTTCGTTCGAGATATTAGCCCGGAAGCTGTTGCAAAAATATGAGGATCCTTTCCAACTGGAAGGGTTTCGCACTATTGTGGAGAAAAGAAAGGACGGGCGAGTCTTTTCGGAGGCTACAGTGAGAGTGGTGGTGGGTGGTGAAGAGCAATATATGGCTGCCGAGGGTGATGGCCCGGTCAATGCTTTGGATATAGCCTTGAGAAAGGCATTGGAGAAGGTCTACCCCTCTTTAACTGGCGTCCGCCTCAGAGATTATAAGGTGAGGGTTCTCTCCAGCAGCGCTGGAACAGCCGCTAAGGTGAGAGTCCTAATCCAGTCCTCTGACGGCGCCGATATCTGGGGTACCGTAGGGGTTTCAGAAAACATTATCGAGGCCAGTTGGGAGGCATTGGCCGACAGCATGGGATATAAGATTTTGAAAGACAAGGAGAAACACAGATGACCCATAGTAAGAGGCTGGATAGGTTGCCGCCTTATCTGTTTGGCATGTTGAACGAGCTGAAGTCGAAATTGAGACAACAGGGGGAGGATGTGGTTGACTTGGCGATGGGAAATCCCGACTCTCCTCCTGCCTCCCATATTGTGGAGAAGCTGAGAGAGGTGGCGCTGGACCCCAAAGCCCACCGTTATTCTGCTTCTAAGGGAATCCGTAACCTGAGGAAGGCCATCTGTCGCCATTACCAGAGGAGGTTTGGGGTTGAACTGGACTGGGAGACAGAGGCGATTGGGGTGATCGGTTCCAAAGAGGGCTTGGCCCACCTCAGTCTGGCACTGCTTGACGAAGGGGATACCGCCTTAGTGCCTAATCCTACATACCCCATACACATCTACAGCGTGGTTATCGCCGGAGGCAATGTGATCACTATCCCTCTGTCTCAGGAGGAGAATTTTGTGCCCCAGATGGACCAAATTGCCCGGGAGCTGTGGCCTAAGCCTAAGGTGATGATCCTGAATTTTCCTCACAATCCTACCACAGCGGTGGTTGACCTCTCTTTTCTCGAGCAGATAGTTGAATTCGCCAGAGAGGAAGATATACTGGTGGTTCACGATTTTGCTTATTCAGATATCGTTTTTGATGACTATAAGGCTCCCAGTATTATGCAGGTTAAGGGAGCCAAGCAGGTGGCAGTGGAGTTTTTCACTATGTCCAAATCTTATAGTATGGCGGGTTGGCGGATTGGGTTCTGCGTTGGCAATTCTAAGGTTATAGAGGCCTTGGCGAAAATCAAAGGTTATTACGACTATGGGATATTCACCCCAGTGCAGGTGGCAGCTATCGCCGCTTTAGACGGCCCCCAGGATTGCGTAAGAGAGACGGCCCAGAGATACCAGCGGCGCAGGGATGTGCTGGTGGAGGGGTTAAACAGAATCGGTTGGCCTCTGACTAAGCCCAAAGCCACTATGTTCGTCTGGGCGCCTATCCCTGAGAAATACCGCCAGATGGGCTCTATGAAATTCGCTACTAAGCTTCTGGAGGAGGCGAAAGTTGCAGTCACTCCGGGCATTGGTTTTGGTGACCAGGGTGAAGGATATGTGAGAATGGCTTTGGTAGAGAACGAACACAGAATCAGACAGGCAATAAGAAATATCAAGAGGTGCTTGTTTAGATGAACCCAAATCCGGAAAAACTTAACACCGAAAGACACTGAATATTGTAGTGGATTGTTCCGTGTTGGTGAGTGGTGATCGATAAACCAGTCACCAGTAACCAATTCTCATTCGTTGTTTTTCCGAATCTGGATTGAAAACAAGGGATAAGCTGCGTTGAAGATCCTCCGAGATGTCCTGCTGGTGATTTTGGCCTTACTGGTAGAGTCCACTTTTGCCCCTAAGCTCTCTGTGCTGGGGATAAAGCCCGATTTTACTCTTATTGTCCTAGTTTACCTTGGTGTATTCAGAGGGCAGACAGAGGCCACACTGTTAGGGTTCTTCGCTGGCTTCATCCAAGATGTCTACTGGGTCAGCCACTTCGGCGTCAGTGCCCTCACCCGTTCGGTGGTCAGTTTTGCAGTCGGCTATTCCTATGGGAAAGTGGTTACTGAGAACTTTTTAGCTCAGGCGTCTATTATGTTTGGAGCAGCCTTTCTTAATAATCTTCTTTATTCTCTTCTCTCTTCGGGTGGAGATATAAGTGGCTCTTTCTTGTTGTTTTTCAGGTACGGACTTCCAGGGGCACTGTACACAATGGCCCTGTGGGTAGCGCTGTTGTGGATAGTTTTTAATTTAAGAAAAAGGAGATACTGACCTTGCTGCAGGAAGGGAATGTGAAGAGACGCTATCTGTTCGGGATAGTTGTTTTTCTTTTTGGGATTCTCTGTATCCGCTTGTTTCAGTTGCAGGTTATCCGTGGTGCATACTACTTCGGTCTTTCGGAGAGAAACAGGATTAGAGTGGTCTCTGTACCTGCCCCTCGTGGACTTATCTATGATAGGAATGGTCAGATTCTTGTGGATAACCGCCCCTCGTACACTATTGCTATTATTCCCTTTCAATTGAGAAACTTAGGAAAAACAGCCGAAGATATCAGTCTGGCTTTAAATCTGGACAAACAAGAG
>CAZQSC010000101.1:0-9126 GCA_964595705.1 uncultured bacterium
TAATTCCAGGTATTTTTATGCTTCTCACTACTATAGCAGCCTTGATCTGGGAGGTCTTCCGCTTCTTCCCTCAAGGCAAAATCCTGTTGGGCACAGTGGGCTCTGTGCTGCTTTTGCTGGCAGGGATTGTGGTAACCAATGCGTTGAAAATATTGGTCAAAAAACCGGTACCTAAGGAGGCCAGTGGTTAAGGCATACTATATCACCTAATGGTGCTATTTCGCAATGACCCTTGTAGAATAAAGGATTGGAAGCACCTATTCGTAGGGGGCAGACCTATAGGTCTGCCCAAATTTGGACGCCCACGCGGATGCAGCAGAAATCCGCCTGAGCGCTGATTTAGCAAGGTTGTTGTCCACCACCAGCAAATAACATAAAGTTATATACTTTCTTGGTGGAAGAGACAGTGGGAAGCAGACTCTCGCTCTATTTTGGCTCTACAGGCCGTAGATGTTATTAGGACAGTAAAGCTATATGGGGGTAGAAGGGAAATGATTCTGGATAAATTCAGCTTGAAAGGCAAGGCAGGCATTGTTACCGGTGCAAGTCGGGGCATAGGTAAGGGGATTGCAGAGGCGTTGGTCCAGGCGGGGGCGAAATTGGCTATCTGTGCCCGCGGCCTCTCAGTTTTGGAGAAGACTGCTGAAGAACTCCGAAGATATGGGACAGATGTGATAGTGATCAAAGCCGACGTCTCGGTGAAGGCCGATGTGGAAAATTTGGTAAACAGAACCTTAGAGAAGTTTGGCAGAATTGACTTCCTTTTTAACAACGCCGGAATTACCCGCCGGGCGCCCAGCGAGGATTTCCCCGAAGAGTGGTGGGAGGAAGTGATTCGGGTGAATCTGAAGAGCGTGTTTCTCTGCTCTCAAGCCGTCGCCCGGGTGATGATCAAGCAGGGTGGAGGGAAGATAATAAATACCTCATCGCTGATTGCGGTGACCGGAGGCAAGACCATCCCTGCTTATGCTGCCAGCAAGGGGGGTGTGGCTCAACTGACAAAGGCCTTAGCCAACGACTGGGCGAAGTACAACATTAATGTGAACGCCATCGGGCCGGGCTACATTGTCACCGACCTGACTGCCCCTTTAATTAAAGATAAACAGCGCTACCAGGAACTTTCCGCCCGGATACCTATGGGCCGGTGGGGTAGGCCAGAGGATCTGGCCGGTGCAGCTGTTTTCCTCGCCTCTGAGGCCTCTGACTATATCACCGGTCAGACCATCTTTGTGGACGGGGGATGGCTGGCGGCATAGCAAAGCAGTGCCTAAAGTTACAAGTGAGCTAAAGTGAGCTAAGGTTATGGACGATAAAGAATTTTCCAAAGAATTAGAAAAGAGGACGCGTAGGTTTGCAGTGAGAATTATTTCTTTATCGGCAAAGTTGCCAAACGCCCCAGAAGGTAGAGTCGTGAGGGCGCAAATCACAAGATCAGGAACTTCTATTGGAGGCGAATTATAGAGAAGCGAATCGTGCCAGGAGCAAAGCTGACTTTAGAAATAAGATCAAAATTTGCGAGAGCGAAGTCAGTGAGACACAATATCTGGTTAGAAATAGTATTAGAGTGCAATTAGCTTACGAGGGAGAGAATAAAATCTGAATATGATGAATGTAATGAATTACTTGCGATCTTCACCAGTGTAGGGTAGAGATTATAACCTCCGTCACTTTCAACTTTAGTCACTTCAAACTTTAGTCACTTAATTTTATGGGGGGTATTTATGGCCAACGACACAGCCACGATGCCAGAGAGCACCCTGGCTTTCTACCTGGGTGAGCAGAAGGTTCCTTTTGAGCAGCTCAGAGAGCAGTTTCTCCAGATAGGGGAGGACGGACTTATCTACCGGAGTGTCCCCTTCTGGTCGTGGAATGGAGATTTGGAACCCGGGGAGATCAGGCGGCAGATTCGGGAGTTCAAAAAGGCCGGGCTGGCCGGATTTTTTATGCACGGCCGCGCCGGTCTGATCACACCCTACTTGAGCCCGCGCTGGATGGAATGCGTGGAAGCCAGCATTGATGAAGCGGAGAAAGTAGGGATGCACGCCTGGCTTTACGATGAGAATGGCTTCCCCAGCGGAGGTGCCGATGGGCGAGTAGCGACTGCCGGAGAGGAGTACCAAAGGAAAATCCTCCGCTGCTCAGAACAGAGACCCGATACATTCAAATGGGGACCTACCACAGTGGCGGTCTTTGTTGCACAAGGTGGTGGCGGCCGTTTCGAAAACTTGCGCCGCCTCCCCAATGAGGAAGCTGTAAAGTTGCTCCCTGAAGAGACAACCCTTCTCCACTTTTTCTACCAGGCTTGCGGTTATGTGGATGTGCTCAGCAAAAAGGCCGTGCGTAGGTTCATTGACCTCACCTACGAACACTACTGGCAGGTGTTTGGGGACAAATTTGGCAGGGAAATCCCCGGCATCTTTACCGACGAGCCCTCGTATGGTCTCCTGCCCTGGTCATTTGAATTGCCGGAGCAATTCAGCCAGAGAAAGGGCTATGACATTCGGGAGATCCTTCCTGCTCTTTTCTATCGGGTAGAGGGTTATCAGAGGGCGCGCCACGACTACTGGAGCACCGTGCTGGATATGTATGTTGAGGCGTATATGGAGCAGATCGGCACCTGGTGTGCCGAGCACGGCATCGCCCTCACCGGCCATATTGCCTGGGCAGAGACCCTTATGGGGCAGATGACCTTCCACGCTGCCTCAATGCCCTCTTATGAATTCATGCAAATTCCAGGGACTAATCACCTGGGAGTGCGGCTTATGAACGCGATGCGTGAAAAGCAGGTGGCCAGCGTAGCCAGGCAGATGGGAGGGCGAAGGGTGCTCTGCGAGATTGCCGGCGGTATGGGATGGGGTGTACGGTTCGAGGAGATCAAGTGGGTTACAGAATGGCAGTTGGCCCTCGGGGTCAGCCTCCTCTGCCAGCATATGCACCACTACACCTTGCACGGCCAGGCCAAACGGGATATTCCCCCCTCTTACTCCTACCAGCAACCCTGGTGGGATCAGTACAAGATGCTCAACGATTATCTCACCCGGCTCATCTTTATGTTGACTCAGGGCAGACGTACCGCCGACATCCTGATTATCCATCCCATCAGTTCAGCCTGGACGCTGTTTGACGGCAGTGACATCGCCGGGGGCGTCGATACCCACGGCGGCCCGGAGCTTGTCGCTTACAATGATCGACAGAATGAGATCTGTAACGCGATGCTCTCGATCCATCGCGACTTTGACTACGGCGATGAACGCATTATCTCCCGTCACGGCAAGGTAGAGGGTAAGCAGTTCATCGTGGGCGATGTGGCCTACCGAATTGTAATTCTACCTGAGCTTCTTTCGGTTCAGCGCAAGACCCTCGAACTTCTGAAGGAGTTCATTACCAATGGTGGAAAGGTGGTCTCTATCGGCGAGCCTCCCAAAATGGTTGACGGTGTGCCTTCAGATGAGCCTGCAGAGATTCTGGCTGATGCGCATCGGATTGCTCTGCCTCCCTGGCCTCCGACTTTTCAGAAGGCCGGCAGGTTTGACCAGCCCAAGACTTGGATTGGAACCCGAGTTACTCTCAAAGAGGGATTGGACAGAATTTCATCGCCTTCAGTTGAGGTCTTAGACGAGAAGGGCCAAGAGGTTGAGCACATCTGGTGTTATCAGCGTAACTTGGGTGAAGGGCGGCAATTGGTCTTTCTGGTCAATTTCAGCAGGGAAAAGGCAGTAGAGGCCATGGTGCGGATGAGAGCAGCTGGGGGCACCGTGGAACATTGGGACGCCAGCACTGGCAAGGCCCATCCCCTGCTCAGCCGTCAGGATGGAGAATATATAGCTGTGGACTTATCCTTTGAGCCTATGCAGTCCTATCTTCTGGTGCTTGATCCTGCTGCTCCCAAGAGTGTGTCTCTGCCCTCTGAGACCGAGACCCTGGGCACAATTGGCCCCGTTAGATACCGACAGCTTTCTAACCAACATAACTTTGCGAAAGGATTATCTAACGGGGTTGAGGTCTCCGGACCCTGGGCGGTGGAGACGAGCGATCCCAATGCCCTCACCATCGACTGGTGTCGCTGGGCGCTGGGAGGAGACGAATTGAGCAATCCTGAACCAACTGTCAAAGTCTGGACCAAGTTAACCCGGCGCCTGCGGGAACATCCCGATGAGCATCCTGATCTGGTGCTGGAGTATTCATTCCAGATTGACCCTCACGCTGCGGTCGACTTGGAGAGCATTATGCTTGTGGCCGAAACTCCCCATCTTTTCTCCATCACGGTCAACGGCCAGAAGGTGAGTTCAGAGGATGTGGGCTGGTGGCGGGACATCGCCTTCAGGAAGATTCCGATTGGAGACTACGTGCAAAATGGCACAAACACCATCAGGCTGGTGGGGAAGCTGGAGCCCCGTACAGAGATCGAGAGTGTTTACATCATCGGCGACTTCGGCGTACGGAGTCTCTCTGGTTTCCGGGCGGGTGACCGTCGCACGGTGCTTACAGAGGGACCATTTGCGATCTGCGAGAGGCCAACCATAATTCAGGGAGGTAATTTGGCTGGTGGCACCGATCTGACCTCCCAGGGATACTGGTTCTATGCTGGCAATGTCAGGCTTACCCGATCAGTTGACCTGCCAGGAGAATGGTTTGAAGAACAAAAGAGACAGATATGGCTTGAGCTTGACCCACCCAATGCAGCCCTGGTGCGTGCTTTTGTGAATGGGAAAGACGCTGGAGCCAGGGCCTGGCGGCCTTATCGCTTCGATGTGACCGAGCTTCTCAGACCGGGGCAGAATGAGGTCACCTTGGAGCTTTTCGGCAGTTGCCGGAATCTGTTGGGGCCGCATCACCACTGGAGGGGAGAGGTGCTTTACACTGGACCGGCTTTCGGCTTCACCAAAAGTGCCGAGGAGCATGAACCAGAGGTTCCTGAGAACACCTGGGTGGACCGCTACTGTTTCATCCAATTTGGGCTGGCGGGAGTGCCGAGGTTTTGCTGGGTGAGAGAAAAGGAGAGCTAATGAGGTGTTGTTTCGCGAATTGGTGGGGGATGTAACTGCATCCCTTTCCGGGTGTATTCGCCCCACTACGCAGACATAAGGCTGCAGCTACCCTCTTGCAGTAAATTTTCAGAAAATATCTACTACGATAAAACTCTCCCGCAGGTTCGAAACCTGCGGGAGGGTGAGCTGAATCTCCCCCCGGTATCAAAGACCGAGGGGGGATTTTTTTTTATTCCCGTTGTTAACCTCTAATTTTTTAATCTTCCTTAATATACCTTTAATAGCCAGCCTGCCATTCCCCAAAAAATTAACGAAGCGTTAATTTTTTTTCTTGACAGCAGGTGAACAATTCGTTAACTTAATAAAATTGGAGCCCCAAACCTGAATTGTAAGAAGTCCAAAATGTCCCTCTCCCTTGAGGCTAATCTTCACTTATATCTTTGAATAACTCACGGATGACGCGGATTTGCACAGATTTTTATGATCGATACATGATTTACCCATAATAAGTGTCCCTCATTGATCTTAACACAAAGATACCAAGAACGCAAAGGGGAAATATATTCTTTAATAATCAAATAATTATATCTCTTCTTCTCTTCACGATCTTTATGCCTTTGCGGTAGATTCTAGAGTTCTTATCAAAGAGAGAATCTTAACAAAGTTTATTCAACTCCCCGAACGCACAAAACTGATAAAAGGAGGTGAAACTGGTATAGCAAGGGGGGAGAAGAGTGTTACTGCTCCCCATATATCCTAAAAAAATGAACTGGAGAGGCATACGTAGAACTCTGCCTGCGATTGCAGCTGCAATGGCAATCCTGGTATCCTGTGCTAAAACCCAGAAGCCGACCCAGTATGGTTGGTCCTCAGAGGACGAAAAACAGATCGCGCTGGCCTATCATACCTTAGTCGATGCTGTGGAGAAAAAGGACATCAACCTGCTTATGTCGCTGTATTCCCACCGCTATCTGAATGTCTATGGGAGGCAGCGACAGACCTACTCTACGGTACAGCGGGCGTGGGAGGAGACTTTCAGAAATTGTTCCACCATTAAGATGTCGGTTATTGTTACCGACATCTTAATCGAGGGTGACCGTGCAGTGGTGCAGACTACTATGTGTTGGAAGGCTAAGGATACCTTTGGCAACGTCATAGCCTCGGTGGAAGACCTGCCGGGTGTAGATTACTGGTGGAAGGAGGACAGCCAGTGGAAGATATGTGGCAACCAGGGTATGGGTTGAGATATGCTGCGGTGAACCAGGAACAGGAGGAGTGAGGATATTAGAGATAATCGATCTTACCAAGCGCTACGAAGGTGGTGTTCTTGCTGTGGATCGGCTCAACCTGAAGGTGGGCCCGGGGGAGATATTCGTTATGTTAGGTGCCAACGGGGCTAGCAAGACGACCACCGTGAATCTGATCTTCAATCTTATCCAACCCACTAGTGGGATGATAAAGATTAAAGGCATCGACGCGGTGAAGAATCCCTTAGAGGCACGAAAGAACGCCGCCTTTGTCTCCGAAGATGTGCGGCTGTATGAGGGTATTTAGAAAAGCAGGCCGGAGGTTACCAGAAAAAAACAGTCGTGGCAACTTATGGAGTGATAGGTAGTAAACGCCTCTAAACTGGTAAGCTTATCAAGAAACCATAAGGAGAGAAAAGATTACAAATGTCTGAGAACAGTAGCAGGAAGGCTTCTTTCCCCCTATGGGGGCTGATGTCTGTTATCATGATCCCCTCGGTGGCGCATCTAGTGAGATACATTCTGAACAGCCTGCTTCTGCAAGAACTTGTTCCCTACATCCCCGTGATGCCTGGGACCGATGACATAGCCTATTTAAGGGCAATAGTAAGTAAAGCAGCTAGCTTCAGTGCCTATTCTTTTGAATTTGCAGCTATTTACCTTATATTGAAAAGGAACAAATTATCCTTCAGGTATCTTGGTTTATGGAAACTAGACAGAGGGATTGGGTGGGCAGTTCTGATCGGCATAGGCCTCGGTGTCTTCGGTAACATTTGGACGACTCTATGTCTGCATCCTGGGCATCTGTATTCTGTTCTTTATGTACCTGCATATTTTTTAACTAAACTGCGAACGATATATATCACACTGGTTGTGATCGTCGCTGTTCTTGTTGCGCCTTTTGCCGAAGAGCTGTTATTCAGAGGTCTTGCCTATTCTCTGCTCAGAAGGAAGCTCAACACTGCCATGTCTGTCCTTCTGCTTTCCATAGGATTTGTTTTGTGCCACATCAATATCTATAAGTACCCGGCCTTGATTCTGCATATTTCCTTACTTAGTGTTGTAGTATCATTATTTTACGAGAAAAGGCGATCCATTATCGGATGTATCATTATTCATTTGATTAGTAATGCTATTGTGCTTCCCGCGTAAGGCGAACCAGAGATGGTAGGAAGGACTCTAATGCACCACAGTAAACGATCTTGATATGTAATACTTGCACCACCGGCGGAAATTGCCTCAACAACAGGAAAGGGGTGATATGTATGGTGAGAACGCAGACATTAAAGAAACCGGTCCGGAGGTCATATATTGTCTCTGCCAGAGAGGTGTATGGATATGACTGGCATGAGATCAAAGACCCCTTCGTAGATTTCGGACTTGGCGTCGGCGGTGGAGTTAACGCATCACTCACGCCCAAGGACGACAGCACGTGCGTGGCGTCGGTTAGCGTGACAGTGACTCCATTTCATCTAGAGGCAGGGGCCTCAATAGTTACGCACGGTGATAGTTCTTCTTCCTGGCCAAGTGGGTCAACCATCCAGGGGCTAGAAGACCCCCGGTGTGTTAGTAACTAATTTCATCGTAACGACGATTCATAGTCGAAGTTCAAGAGGTAAACAAAAAAACTTTATGTTTTCAATTGCCGGTGGTGCAAATACCCTGATTAGATAGGCTGTTACAATAAGTTTTTTTGTTCGCTTGGGATGAAACAGATACTAAGAATTCTCCAGCTTCTCAGACCCTATTGGAAGTTCATAACCGAAGCAATGCTGATTTCAATCCTGCTCAGCTTGCTTTCTATCCCGGTGCCTTATTTTACCAAGATTTTGGTTGATGATGTCTTTCCCAATAAAGATCGAGGACTGCTTTTCTTCGTCCTCATACTGGTTTTATCCATTTCGATATTTTCCGGCTTTATCTCTCTGCTACGCAGTTACTTTACCCTTAATCTCAGTACACGGATGGGCTTGAATATTCTGTTCAAGTTTTACTGTCATCTCCAGTCTTTAGACTACAGTTTCTACGATCGCAGAGAAATCGGAGAGGTACTATCGAGGTTCACCGATGTTAGAGAATCTACCGGCAGAACAGTTCAGCTTGTGCAAACGACGGTGATGAATCTGTTAACGATCTTTATTTTCGCCCCTATTTTGGTGTATATCAATTGGAAACTGGCCTTGCTAAGTTTAGCTGTACTTCCTTTTGATTCAATGATATTCGCCTACACAAATAAATATGTTAGTAGGACAACAAAGACCCTCGCTGCGAAAAATGCAAACATCTCAGCCAAGAATTATGAGTCATTTCTGGGCATCAGAACAATTCAGTCAATGGTCCTGCAAGAATCTGTTTTCAAGAGGATAAGGGGTCTAATCTTGGACGAACGAAGATTGAACATAAGACTCGGCCTGTTCCAGGGTATCAGCAATTACTCAATAAATGTCCTGAGAGCGGTTGGTGTGTTTCTATATAGCTGGTATGGCTGGACTCAGATACTGGGTGGCCGTCTTACCTTGGGAACCTTCTTGGCATTTGGCATGTATGCAGGTTACTTATATGGCCCAATCCAGCGGATCATTGGAATAACCAGAGATCTTCAGGTCACCCTTGTTCACGCTAACCGTTTCTTCGAACTCTACGATCTCACCCCAAAGATCCGCGATCTTCCACATGCCCATAAACTTCCCTCTCTCAGGGGAAAGATCGGTTTCCACAATGTTACCTTTAGCTATGACGGCAGGGACCCGGTTCTGCAAAATATAGATATTGAAATCGCAGCCGGCCAGACGGTTGCCCTGGTGGGTAAAAGTGGAGTTGGCAAAACGACCTTTGTCCAGTTAATCCCCAGGTTCTATGAACCTCAATCGGGGACGATCACCATCGACGGA
>CAZQSC010000102.1:0-8876 GCA_964595705.1 uncultured bacterium
CCTGAGGAAACGGGAGTTTGGTGGGCACTATAAAATCCCAAGATCAATCCCAGGACCAAGATAAACAGCGATCCCAGAACGAGGCGTCCTCTGTGGTTACTGATTTTGGCAAAACAGTTTTCCATCTCTTATTCTCCCTTTCCGTTTTGTCCAACTCCAAACCTGCCTGCCGCAGGCAGAGAACCCAGGTAACCTATGCCAACTTGATGGCATAGTAGTCTTCATTTTTTGCCTTTGATTATCAGAGGCTTATGAAGCCGGAAGTAGCGGAGGTCTTTAGACTCCATCTTGTGGAGATCTAAAGGTCTCCGCTACGATCTTTCAGATATCTTAATAGCCGACTTCAAGCAGGCAAAGCCCTTTTGCTGGGGCGGTGGGACCTGCCTGCCGGCGGTCTTTCGCCTCTAAGATCCTGCCTATCTCTTCGACTGGAAGCCTACCCCGTCCCACCTCAACCATCGTCCCCACGATTGTTCTGACCATATGTTGGAGGAAGCGGTCTGCCTGGATTTCAAAGCTAATATCCTCCCCCTCCTGCCACCGGCATTGCATTACCCGGCAGATATGGGTCTTTGTCTCAGAGTTGCCAGAACAGAAGGAGGTGAAGTCATAAGTGCCTACTAAAATGTCTGAGGCTTGCTGCATTCGCCCTACATCGAGTTTATACTTGGGATACCAGAGATAATCTCGTCCGATGGCCTTCTTTCTTTTCGCTATCCGATAGCGATATCGCTTCCAGGTGGCACTGAAGCGGGCGTGGAACTCCGGTTCCACCTCCTCGACTTGGCGAATGACCACATCCCTCGGCAATAGACTATTTAACCCTCTCTTTATTGTCTCTGGGGGCAAGGTACTGTAAGTGTGAAAATTTGCCACCTGTCCCAAGGCATGGACTCCGGCATCTGTGCGGGCAGCCGAGATCAGGGAGATAGATTCACCCAATAGCTCCTGTAGGCCCTGTTCCACAGTCTGTTGAACTGTTCTTACTCCGGGTTGTACCTGCCAGCCAGAGAAATCGGTGCCATCGTATTCGATCGTGAGCTTGATGTTGCGCAACTTACTATTTTCTCTCCATCTGCTTTTTTATCTCTTCTATTGCCCAGCGGGCTGCCCTTCGATCTCTTTCCCCCCCTCTGGCAGCCAGTTTTTCCAGAGGGACGATGGCTTTAGGGTTGCCAATCACCTGGAGAGAGGTTATGGCCTGCAGACGCACGCTCAGATGAGAATCCTCCAGTGCTTTGATTAAGGCATCAACCACGCCTGGCTTATCACCAATCCACCTTAAGGCCTGAACAGCCTTGAGTCTCACTAACGGGGATGAGTCAGAGACCATCTGGATGACCTGAGGTGCAACCTGGGGATATCTGTATCGGCCCACGGCCTGGAGGGCTTTAACCCGCACCTTAACGCTCGAATCATTAAGTAACTTAGAAATTATGGCCCAGGCCTGAGGGCTTTTCATCTTCCCCAGGGCAAAGACAGCATTGGCCCGGAGATCTGCGCAAGTGTCTCGGGCTGCTTCTACAAGGGCCTCGGCTGCCCTCTGGTCAGCAATAATGCCCAGCGACTCAGCCGTTTTGGCTGCGATATGTCTGTTCTGGCTCTTCAGGAACGGAATCAGATGAGGTGTTGCCCTTTTGTCCCCAATCCGTCCCAGAATTTGCACGCAGATATACTTCACCTGGGGGTTCTGAGAGCTTTCCAGTTCTTTGATCACCGCCGGAACAGCCCTCTCTCCCATAAGGACAAGGGCATTGCCCGCCCGGAGCCGAACACGCTCATCCCAGCTGTAGAGATTCTTAATATGCCTCTGCGGGTCTTCTCGTGCACCGCATGCCAAAAGAAGAATTAAACACCCCAAAACAGACAGATAAATCCACCTTCGCATTGCCAAACTCACCCCCTTTGAATTCTTGAGCAAGCACGATTCTCTACTTAGAGCCTACCCAGAAATTTTGCTATGCGACGTGGGAATTTCCCCGACATTCACAGGGGAGATCTTTAGATCTCCATGAATGGCGACCTGAAGGTCGCCGCTACAATGGCTGGCGGGATATTGAACAAACTCAAAGGGCTCTTAATTGCCCTCGGCGCCTCCTTATCTTATCTCCACACCACACCTGTCACCAGCAGTAGAAAGACAACACCCAGGGAGAGGAGATCGGGTCTGTGCAGTTTCAGTTCCTTGAAACTTGTTCTTCCCTCTCCCCCCTGGTAGCATCTGGATTCCATCGCCACCGCCAATTGGTCAGCCCGATGAAATGCCGAGACAAACAGCGGCACTACTAAGGGAAGCAAACTCTTAATCCTCCTTAGTGGCCCCCCACTGAAACTCGCCCCCCGGGCCAGTTGGGCCTTTCTCAATCTCTCTGCCTCATCAACCAGGGTGGGAATAAACCTCAGGGCAATGGAGGTCATCATCGCCAGCTCGTGGGAAGGCACTCGAATCCGCTGGAACGGCTTAAGCAATTTCTCAATACCATCTACCAGCTCCATAGGGGAGGTAGTAAGGGTGAGAAGTGCAGCTGTAACAATCAGAATTAGCAGGCGATAACTGAAAAAAACCCCCTTTGCGACCCCCTCTGAGGTCACTTGAACAGCTCCCAGGCAAAACAGCACCGTTCCTGTACGAGTGAAGAAAATGTGTAGGCATACTGTCAACAGAACCAGCCAAAAGAAGGGGCGGAAATTCCGCAAGACAAGGCGACCCGGCAACTTTGCCAACAGAGTGACCGCCACTAAAAAACCGGTTACCAGGGCGTAGAAAAGAAACTCGTGGGAGACTAACACGGCCAGCATCAGCAGGAAAACCAAAAGGAATTTTGTTCGCGGGTCCAGCCGATGCACGGGAGAATCGGTCGCCACATACTGACCTAAAGTGATATCACGCAAAAAAGCCATTCTTGCCCCCGAGGGATAATCACACTAAAGGACAGATCTTTGAAGTCCTGGTAGTTACAACTCCTATACCTAGGGAAAAACATATCCAATTTTCAGCAGATCTCAATAAACGCCCTGAATGCCATCTCTCATTCTGAACGAAGCCAAGAATCTCCCCCCGTTTAAGAGGGCTTTCACTACGTCCAGGGCGACACCAGTGGATAGCTCATTGCGGTCTACTGAATTCAATATATCTCTTTATAGTTCAGTTGTCAAATGAAAATCAGCTGGAGAATTAAGGAATAAGGCCAAAATATTTAATTTGTTACCTGAAGAGCTCTCTCCTCCTCAGGGTTGTTTGAGATGTAAACCCGGGGCACACGGGGGCCGATTCGACAGACAATCTCGTAGTTAATGGTGTTCATCTTCCTGGCCAGCTCTTCGGCGGTGATTTTCTTCGAGCCCTGCTGGCCGATGAGAACCACCTCATCGCCCTTTTGGACTCCTGGCACATCAGTGACATCAAGCATAAGCTGATCCATACAGATGGTACCGACCACCGGGACTCGTTGGCCGTGCACCAAGGCCTCTGCCTTGCCGGAAAGCAGGCGGCTGTATCCGTCGGCGTAGCCAATCGGGATCGTAGCTATCCAGGTTGGCCGCCTGGCAATGAATCTCCTCCCGTAACTCACTCCAGAGCCTGGAGGCACCTGCTTTAGATGCACGATCCGTGACTTCAATGTCAATGCTGGCACCAGTCTTGCTATTCTTGAAGCCCCCTCAAAGGGCTCCAAACCATAGACCCCTATTCCCAACCTTACCATATCGAAATATGAAGAAGGATACTTTAACACTGCTGCGCTGTTAGCTGCGTGAACAGTAGGGATTTTGCCCACCTTGTGTTCAATTTCTCTCAGACATCGAGTGAAAAGTTTAATCTGATCGGTGGTGAACTGCTCATCCTGGTCAGCAACAGGGAAGTGGGTCCAAACACCTTCAAGTTCCAGCCCGTCGAGCTTGGTGATTTCTTCGGCAAATCCTGGGGCCTCTTCAGGCTCTAATCCCCCTCTCCCCATGCCGGTGTCCACATTGAGATGGGTCTTTACTATCAGACCAAACTTAAGGGCTGCTTGAGATAGTGCAGAGGCGGCCTCTTGGCTGTACACTGTGACGGTAATTCTGTGTTTGACAATCTCCTCAGCGCTGTCAGGGGACTCAGGATTAAATATCAGTATTGGGCATTGTATACCCTGCTGGCGCAGCTCAAGTGCCTCTTCTATCGTAGCCACCCCCAGCATATCCACCTCGGCGCTGGTGCAGGTGCGGGCTACTGCCACCAGACCATGCCCGTAAGCGTTGGCCTTCACTGCCACCAGGATCTTACGCCCCTGCCCAACCCTTCTTCTCATCTCAGCAAGGTTATGGCGAATGGCACCTAAATCAATAATCGCCTCAGTTGGACGCATAGTGGCCCTTTCCTTTCAGAACTTGGTGGAGGAGCTGTAAATCCCCATAGCTCCTCCAGTAACCAGTACCCGATACAGTTCGCCCTCCCGAAAGAAAAACTGGACAGTATCCCCAGAAACTTCATTTATCTCCCTCTGTGAATCTTCAGGTCTGAAGAAGTGATAGACACTGGTGGCATTCCCCCCGACTGTTATTCTCTGTAATTCTTCATCTTTAAACTCTAGACTAATCTTCTGCCCACTGATTTGGCTGACTTCCTCACCCTCTGCCTCAACTGTCCTCCCCCTGGCTTCTCCAGTGACGGTCACCTCGCTCACCAGCCCATCTTTGAGGGCTATCTCTATGGTATCGCCCTTCAGGGTCTCCTCTGCTCCCTCCGGGCGCAGTTGAACAACCTCGGGGGTGTTCTGAAGAATCAATTTCTCTTCGGCTTGCAGGTATGTCATTTGCCCACAGACAGCGTTTATTCTCTTCTTGTTGAGATGAACATCCTGGGAAGCGATCACTCTCTTCTCTTCGCTGTGGAGTTCTAACTGGCGAGCAGTAATGATGAGACTCTCGTCTGCCTGCTTTTCGGTCTTAACAAACTTGGGACGGTCGGTTATCACGACTACTTTGGTCTCCAGATTGTACTCAGCCTGGCCACCAGTTACCGTTATCTGCTCTGGCGGGTCAACCAACTGGACATTCCCCAAGGCAATTATTCGATTCTCGGCCTTAAGATAAACTGCTCGGTCACTGCTCAACCTCTGTTCTTCCCTCTGAACCAGAACGCGCCCGCTAGCAGTGACCTTTTTCTCTTCAACCCAGTAGGTGATGGAATCTGCCTCTATACTTTTAGATGTGTCCCTGACACAGACACTGCCGACAAGCTCTATTTTCCCTTCTATTTCATAATAGATTGCTCTGTCGGCAGTAGCAGTTACATCCTCACAGGTGGCAGTAACATTACCGGTGTATTTTTTAACTAAGGCCCCATTCTGGAAGAAGACCTCAGTTTGATCAGCGAAGAAACTGACTTCTCTATTCTCCCCGGCCCAGAGTGCTGGAAGAGTGAGAAGCAGGGCCAGAGTCCAGAGAGCACCACAGAGTATATATCTCACCGAAGATCACTCCTCTGGTATCTTCGCCCTTTGCTTTGAGCGACCGGTGACATGTCTCATACTCCAGCGCTTCAGGTCTGGATATGCCTCAAATCCTGTTCCGGTCTCTGTCATCTGCTCAGTAGAGACGGTAACCTCCCCTTCAGCTAAGACCTTACCCCGGCGATTGTCCCACCTTAACTGTTCTGTGCGGAGTTGAACCCCTTCATCCGAGATAAGCACTACATTGCCTATTGCCTTCAAGTTGTTAGTCCTCTGGTCTATAATCCCTTTTTCTGCGGTCAAGACAGAGGAGTGAGAGCCATCCTTGTCGAAGAAGTCAACCTTGAGCCCCTCGTCTATCTCCACAGTTTGTTGAAATCTCTTAAGGTGTTTGGCTTTGACAATGGCAGTAGTCCTCCCCGATTCGGAGAGAATGATCTCGGAGTCCCAGGACTCCTGTTCAGGGAGGCTCTTATGCGAACCAGAGGGCGCTGAGCCCTCCTCTACTTCCCCACAGCCGGCAAGGGCAAGCAGAACTGCGGTAACCAGAAATAAGGGTTTTTTCATAAGAGTCGCTTCTTTTTGCTAATTGATTACCAGGCCAGATGTCACCTCATATTCCGTTTGTTCGGCTTCCTATCCATCCGGCAACTTCTATCGATTCCTAAAGACTGTTATTCTGAAGGGGGTGAAGAATCTGATTTGTTGATGACCTACAGTAACTTATGAGATGCTTCAACAAGCTCAGTATGACAAACAGGGATTTCTTACAAATCAATCAACTTCCTTTTTCGTGTAGTGAACCCTAACGGTATCGCCATATTTTGCCTGCGTCGCTTTTCTCCCTCTTTTCGATTTGTAGTTGTTATGAGCCAAGGGAATATGCCAGAGAAAACACTGGATCTGTGGAACTATAGGGTATGCACCAAATCCAGCTCCTCAATAGCATCTTCCTTGGCTTTCTCGACGTCTTGCCGAGAATAAAAAGCCGGTCTGAATCAAATAACTCCGGCCTTCAGCAGATCAATCCAGCGGATCACTCCAATTGGTCTACTGCCTGCATCCACCACTACTAATTGAGTTATGATGTGTTTCTCCATAACGGGCACAGCCTCTGCTGCCAATTCCTCCTTCCCGATAGTGAAGGGTGAGCTTCTCTTCTCCCCCCTGGGACTTGCATCCAGGGCTTCTCTGGCGTTCATCGAAAGGGGGTCTGAAACCCGTTCCAACAGTCGTCTCAGATCTCCATCGGTGAGCACCCCCACCAGTACACCCTTTGAATCCACCACACAGGTCATCCCTAATTGTTTGGAGGTCATCTCCACCAGTACGTCCCGCATATTGGTAGACTCGCTCACCACTGGCAACTCCCCGTCTTTGTGCATCAGGTCCTCCACTCGCCAGATAAGCTTTCTGCCCAGAGTACCTCCGGGGTGCAGCAGAGCGAACTGTCGGGGGCCGAAGTTGCGCTTTTTCAACAGGGCAACCGCTAAGGCATCGCCTAAAACCATAGTCACTGTGGTGCTGGTAGTAGGAGTCAGATCATACGGGCAGGCCTCTTTCTCTACACTTGTATCCAGCACTACATCGCTTTTCTGCGCCAACCAGGAGCGGGGATTGCCAGTCATAGCGATGAGGGGAATATCCAGCCTTTTCAAAAGGGGCACCAAAAGCTGCAGTTCCTCTGCCTGTCCGCTTTTGGATATGGCAATAACCACATCGTCCCGTTTTAATATCCCGGAGTCGCCATGGAGGGCCTCGGTGGAATGAAGGTAAAAAGCGGGTGTCCCGGTGCTGGTTAGTGTGGCAGCGATCTTTCTGCCCACGATGCCCGATTTGCCCATTCCCACCACTACCACTCGCCCCTTACAGTCGTAAATCAGGTCAACCGCCCTCTGGAATGAATTGTCTATGCGGTCTTTCAGCATGGCCACCGCTGCCGCTTCAATCTCTATTACTTTCTTGGCCTGTTCAATGCTCATAGTTCTGGCTTACCTCCAGAGAGCGGCGTGTTTCGTCAAGCTTTTTTAGCTCCCGCAGAAGCCGTTCCAGCTTCTCTAAGGGCAGCATACAGGAGGCATCGCTTAAGGCTCTGGCGGGAGAGGGGTGTGTTTCAATGAACACCCCGTCAACACCCACTGCTGTCGCTGCCCTGGCCAGGGGAGGAATAAACTCCGGCTCTCCACCTGAATGGCTCCCCCCCCTACCTGGTAACTGCACACTGTGAGTGGCGTCGAACACCACCGGATAAGCCAACCCTTTCATAATCACTAAAGAGCGCATATCCACCACCAAATTGTGGTAGCCGAAACAGGTGCCCCGTTCGGTGAGCACTATCTGGTCGTTGCCAGTGGAGCGAATCTTTTCGGCTATTGGGCCCATATCCTCTGGGGCAAGAAACTGCCCCTTTTTGATGTTAACCGGCTTGCCTGCTCTGCCCACCGCTATCGCCAGATCTGTCTGGCGGCAAAGAAACGCCGGGATTTGCAGAACATCGGCCACCTGAGCGGCCTTTTCCACCTCTGAGGCCGAATGCACATCTGTCAGTACCGGAACATTCAACTGAGATTTCACCTGGTCCAGTATCCGCAGCCCTTCGTCAATGCCCAGACCAGAGAAGGATTTGATGCTCATTCGGTTCGCCTTAGCGTAAGAGGATTTGAAGATGAAGGGCATCTGTAGCCTGGCAGTGATTTGCTTTATTCGCTTTGCCGTCTCCAAGGTCAGCTCCTCAGATTCCACCACACAGGGGCCAGCGATCAGGACCAGAGGGGCCCCTCCACCGATGAGAATCTCACCCACTTTAACCGCTGTGCTCATTGACTCTCTCCGCCTTTCATTGCTGCCTCTACAAATCCCAGGAACAAGGGGGCGGGCTTCTCCAGGGTGGATTTAAACTCCGGGTGGGCCTGAGTGGCCACGAAGAATTTGTGTTCCGGCAGTTCAACAAACTCCATAAGTCTGGTGCCATCGGCCCTCAGATGATAGCCGGAGAAGACCAGGCCGTTTTCCTCCAGAATATCTATAAATTGGGGCGACACCTCGTACCTGTGCCGGTGACGTTCCAGGATGGCTCTCTCTCCCACCGGAAGAATGCCCAGCCGGAAACGCTGGCTCGGGTCTTTCTGTAGTTGCTCAATCCTCTTTCGGTCCTCTTCTAAACGGCGTGATTTTGTATACAGCTTCAACACTATACTGCCTTTCTTTAAGGTTGCTGCATAAGCGCCCAGCCTCATCGTCCCACCGTACTGGTGCTTCTGCATCAACTCCCTCTGGGTAGGCAGGATGTCGATCACCGGGTACTGGGTGTGAGGACTGATCTCAGTGGAGTGTGCCTCTGGCATACTACAGACATTTCGGGCAAACTCAACCACCGCAAGCTGCATCCCGAAACAAAGCCCCAGAAATGGGATATTGTTTTCTCTGGCAAATCTTATCGCCTTG
>CAZQSC010000103.1:0-8808 GCA_964595705.1 uncultured bacterium
TTCAAGTACTTTCCTCCCCCTCCCCTTTGTCCCCTCCCCCAGGGGAGGAGAAATGCGACTTTTTACGAGTGGATCATAGTTAAAAGTATCTCATTGTGAGAAACGGTTCCTGAAAGGGAGATACTATGAGTTCTGCGCATTACAGGAGAAGAGGGAGAACGATGAAGCAGGTGAAGATGTTCTTAATTATCACGCTGCTGTGCCTTGTTATTGCGGCGACGATAAGCCTCATCACCGGGAGGGTTCCTTCTTTTGTCGACAAGCTGATCTCTAGGCAGGTGGCAAGGACGATAGAAGGGGAGAGGAAACGGTTAACTAAAGAGGTTGGTGAGGGTCTGTCGCAGAGCGACAGGGAGAAGCTCAAAAGGGCGCTGAAAAGGCTAAGATCAGGCCAACGGTAGCCTTAGAAGCGCATAAGGATTTGGGAAGAGCGTAATGTTCGCCGTAAGATTTAGGTGAGAAGTTCCGTGGATGTAGCGGGTGGTCAAAAGCGGCACCCAAAAAGATTGTCAAGCCCAAAAAGCATAGGGGACTGAGCAGTGAGTCGGGGATATCGTCATAAGAAGCGCACACTGGCCAACCGAAGAGAACGAAAGATTCTGATCGTCGCTATGATTATCTCCATACTTTTAAGTATGTTTCTAGTCTATGCTACAGGAAGATTGCCAACTTGGACAGAAAAGGCGGTCCAATCTTTCTTGAAGCAATATATTCCCAAAGACACGGAAAGACAAGAACTTTTAGAGAAAGCAAAAGAAGCTCTCAAGAAAGCGAAGGGATCAGAGAAACCTTAGATTTAGGGAGAACGATTTGGAACTTGCTGGTGGATTAACCGATAGGCGGGGTATGGTTCTTGTAGCCGGGATTCTGCTGATGACGGCGATAATGGCCCAGGTGGTGAATCATACACAACCAGTGGTGGCCTTGGCCGTGGCCATTGGGATGGCGGTATTTATCGCCAGTTTTATCAGCACGGAGATCGCTCTCTACATCCTCATTTTTTCTATGCTTCTGTCCCCGGAGATGGGCCAGCGGGGGACAGAGGGTAGGGGTACCACCATCCGTCTCGATGATCTGTTTTTGGTTCTGGTCTGTTTTTCCTGGTTTGCCAGAACGGCCGTACATAAGGAACTGGGTCTACTTCTAAAGACCAAGTTGAATAAGCCGATGTTCTACTACATCGGGGTCTGCGTATTTGCCACAGGCTTCGGGATGATTGCCGGCAGGGTGAGACCCCTAACCGGTTTCTTCTTCGTGTTTAAATTTTTTGAATATTTCGTCGTCTATTTTATGGCCGTGAACCATATCCATGACCGCAGGCAGATAAATCGCTTTATCATAGCCCTGATTGTTACCTGTATGATCGTCAGCTTAATAGCTATTGCCCAGATTCCTTCGGGGCAGAGGGTAACCGCCCCCTTTGAGGGGAAAGGGGGGGAGCCGAATACCTTGGGTGGATATTTAGTGCTCATGATGTCCCTGATGTTGGGTCTGCTATTCACCCGAAAGGCTCTTCCTTCAGCAACATACAGGACCATACTAATATTCATCATCCTTTTAGTCCTGATTCCTTTTTTGTTTACCAATTCCAGGGGTTCGTGGTTGGCGGCTATCCCTATGTATCTCGCTTTTCTTTTCTTAAGTGAGAAAAGGGCACCTCTGGTAGTCGGTCTGATCCTGATGCTGCTGCTTGGCCCCTTTCTGATACCCAAATCCGTAAAAGAGCGGGCCATATATACGTTTACAAAGGGGCAGACCGCTTATGTTCAAGCCATGCAGGAGAAGGTGGCTGGGATAACCTTTGATCCCTCGGCTTCAGCACGGATCAGGAGCTGGAAGTTGGCCCTTCAGGATTTCAAAAAACATCCTCTGTTGGGCTATGGGGTGACCGGCTGGGGATTTTTGGATGCCCAGTATACGAGGGTGTTAATCGAAACCGGCCTTCTGGGACTGGTGACCTTTTTAGGACTACTGATCACCCTGATACGGGAGGTATGGCAGATCTACCACAATTTGCAGGACAAATTCTTTAAGGGTATCGCTTTTGGCTTCTTCGTGGGAATTATAGCCATAATGACCCATGGCATCGGTGCCAACACCTTTATCATCGTTCGCATCATGGAACCCTTCTGGTTTTTAGCCGCCATGGTGATGATGTTGCCCGTTATTGAGAGAAAAGAACAAGAGGAAAATAAGATACCGGCTGCTGCATCCGTGGAAGGAACTGTACCCGTAGGGTAAACTGGCATAGTGATCTAAAGCCCCTATGAAATGGTGTGTGGCTCACAAACCGATAATTCCTCCTTTACTAAACTGACACCTGATGGTTCACCGCATCGCAAAGTGAGCCAACCTCCATGTCGACACAATTGGGGAGACCACCGGTTCATAAACTTTGCTCATTCTGCTGAAGTTTAGATCCTAAGGCATATCTGGAAGGCGACAGTTGGTATTGGGTATTGAAGTCTGACCCGAAGATAAAAGAAGTTTTTGAGTTATGACTAATTGGGAGATAGGGAGGAAATTTATAGAAGAGGTTGAGTGGTTCTTAAGCAGCGATGCACTCAGCGCTTATGAGGAGGGCTCCAGGAATCATTCTGTTAGAAGGTCACAGGAGGCAGTTGAGCTGGCCTTAAAAGGGTTATTGAGGATGCTGGAAATAGATTGTCCGAAAAATCATGATGTTGGAGAGTTGGTTCTTCAACAGGTAGTGGATAAGTTTCCAGCGGTTAAGAGGGACATTTTGGAGCCGATCAGGGATACGCCTGTTTGGGGGAGCACTCTGAGTAAGGGTGTCTTATGACTACGAAGATCGGTGAACTGTCTTCAAGATTGTTTGCCACCGAGGGAACGCTGAGCCAGAAGGTGGTGCGGGGGGGATTCTGGGTCGGTGTTTCGTTTGGGGCGGAGAAGGTTCTTGGATTAGTTCGATCTATTATCTTAGCGAGGTTGCTTGTTCCAGAAGATTTTGGGTTGATGGGGGTAACGGCGGTAGTGCTGGGGGGATTGAGCGTCTTTACAAATACCGGAATAGAACCAGCGATTATTCAGAGAAAGGATTGCAATGAGAGGGTTCTGAACACAGCTTGGGTGATTTCTGTAATTAGAGGGATTTTCCTGTGCATCTTGTTGTTTATCGCCGCCCCTTATGTGGCACTTTTCTTTAATGACAGCAGGCTTACGTTGATTGTAAGGGTTATATCCATTACTCTCTTGGCCTCGGGCTTTAGAAATATTGGTTTGATACTTCTTCAAAAGGAGCTTGATTTTAGGAAGAGAACCTATTTTAGTTTGATAGTCAGCACTTGTACAACCACAACGGCTATCATATTAGCATTTATTCTGAAGAACGTATGGGCTTTGGTTGTAGCTGAGGTTGTTGGGAGTTTCGTCAGTCTATTTGTCTCTTATCTTATCCATCCATTTCGTCCTAGATTTCAGTTCAATCGTATTGCTTCCAGAGAGTTATTGGCATTTGGGAGATACATTTTTGCATCAGGGGTACTTGTGTATCTCATTACCCAGGGCGACGATGCGTTTGTGGGAAGGTTCTTGGGGATGACAGCCCTGGGCTTTTACCAATACGCGTACTATCTGTCTAATCTCCCTGCCACCAATATAACACATGTTATCTCACAGATTATTTTTCCGGCGTACTGCAAGATCCAGGAGGAACAAGAGGCATTATGGACTGGATTTCTAAGAGTCATTGGTTTGACGGCTTTTCTCGCCTTTCCTCTGTCGGGGCTGTTGCTTGTACTGGCAGTTCCTATCGTACGATTTCTCTACGGAAGTCAATGGCTGCCGATAGTTCCTGCTCTTCAGGTGTTATGCGTTTTCGGTGCCATCCGATCTATTGCTGCTACAACCGGACCTCTGTTTACAGCTCTGGGCAAGCCCAAGTTTATCTTCTATGTGAATTTAGCAAAGCTGGGCCTTATTGCAGTTCTAGTATTTCCTCTGACAAGACAATATGGCATTGTGGGAACCTCGCTGAGCGTCACTATTCCTATGATTGTTGAACAATTCGCGTTGTGGAAAATCTTGTCAAGAGCCTTGCCTTCTGTTAGAATCCGAGGGATTGTTGGGGAACTGTGGCCTCCCATATTGGGTGTTGTCCTGATGGGGTGTACGCTTGCTCTTGTGGATCTCTTCCTGATAGGGGAATCATCCTTTACAATGAGTATGTTCATAGTGCAAGTACTTCTTGGCACAGGAATCTATCTTGCGGTCGTATCGTCCTGTCGGTATTTGCAGGGCGTACCAATCTTTCCGCTTCATCCGAGAAGAAGTGCATCTCCATGAATTTGCGAGTTGCGTATTGCTTGGATCAATTTCCCACGGTCTCTGAGACGTTCATTTTGAATGAGATGATCGCTCTGAGGCAACAACGCGTCGAGGTGGTAATCTATTCTCGTTTCAAGCCGGAAGTCAGTATACTTCACGAACAGGCGCAAGATTTCGTCAAATCTGTGACCTATCTGGACAACTTATCTAGAACGGCCAAGCTCCTCGCTGGATTCGAGATATTACTGAGAAGCCCAATCCGGTTTGTTCGAACACTATGTCGGCTGAGACATCGCAGTACTCATGATCTGTGGCTTCTCCTGGGATATTGCTTTTTCCTATCGCGAGAGATCAACCGGTCAGGGGTTCAACATATCCACAGCCATTTCGCCGCCGAGGCAGCAGAGCTTGCTATGTACGTTTCCTTTTTTACCGGTGTTCCTTACAGTTTTACGACCCATGGGTATGACATCTTCTTCTTCCCCCCAAGCAACTACCGGTATAGATCCCGGTTCGCGAAGTTTGTGGTAGCTGTATCCGAATACAACAGAAAATATTTGATACGTCACTTTCGCATACCGTCAGAGAAGGTTCGGATGATTCACTGTGGAGTTGATACGACTTTCTTCCATCGAACGAAGCCGTTGTATGGGAATACGGTTCTTTGTGTGACGCGGCTCGAACCTGTTAAGGGTTTGCAATATCTAATCGAGGCATGTGACATTCTGAAAAAGAACGGGATTGCCTTTGAGTGTAAAATTGTGGGTGACGGGAGTGAACGACCGATCCTGAAAGAGATGATTTCTCGATATGGACTGAATCAGGATGTACATTTGGTGGGGGCAAAGTCGCAGATGGAAGTCCTGGCCTATCTCAAGGAGGCAAGGTTGTTCGCACTGCCTAGCCTTTCCGAAGGTCTGCCAGTTTCTCTTATGGAGGCACTCAGTTGTAGGGTGCCGGTAGTAGCCACGCGGGTCAGAGGGATGCCGGAGTTGGTAGAAGATGGTGTGAACGGTTTCTTAGTACCACCTAAAGATGCTTGTCTGTTGGCTGAGCGCATGGCAGCTCTGTTGAGGGACCAGGATCTTTGTAGGAAACTTGGTAATGCCGGGCGCAGGAAAGTTACCGCAGAGTTTGATTTAACAAAACAGGCATCTAAGTTGAAGAATGCCTTCTTGGAGTGATTGAGGATAGGTAAATAAGGCGCCGAAGATGCGTTATCGTTTTTCCGACGCACAACAGAACGTATTTTTGGGGAAGAGCTATGCAAGACGTTCTCAATCAAATATACATGGGGACATATACGGATCTTGAACTTCTGGTAATAAACGATGGGTCTACGCGACAATACGGAAGAGATCGTGAAGTTGTTCTCCGATAGGAGGCGGAAATGCTAATCATAATGCAGGAGTAAAGGTGATGAACCGCCCAAAGGTCAGCATTATCGTCGCAGTATTGGTATGTTTAATAGGTGGTTTCATAAGTGGCCTATATATTGGGAGATTGAGAGGTATCCCTTTTGTGAAAAAGCAAGGTGGTTGGTCAATTGGAATTTATATAGGCGAATCTCCTTTTACCTTCTGTTCTGGAAGTATAAGCAATCCAGTTTTGACTGCTGATGATGTGACAGATATATCGGCGAGATTCGTTGCAGATCCCTTTATGGTTCGTGAGAACCACACTTGGTATATGTTCTTCGAAGTTATGAACGCACATACTAACCAAGGAGATATAGGGCTTGCTACTAGCGATGATGGATTGAATTGGACTTATAGACAAATCGTGCTTGATCAGCCCTTTCACTTGTCTTATCCGTACGTCTTCAAATGGGAGAACGAGTACTACATGATTCCGGAGAGTCATCAAATATATTCTATTCGATTATATAAGGCAATTGATTTCCCTACACAATGGTCGTTTATTGGGACTTTACTTTATGGAAGAAGTTATAAAGATTCCTCTATTTTCCGTTATGACCGTAGGTGGTGGATACTTACAACAGATAGGAATGACTTTCTCCGTCTCTACTATGCTGATAATCTGATGGGTCCTTGGGTTGAGCACCCTGAGAGTCCTATTATAAGGGGGGATGCAAACATAGCTAGACCGGGAGGTAGAGTTGTAGTATTCGATGGCCGAATTCTCAGATATGCCCAGGATGATGATCCTACTTACGGTAATCAGATTCGAGCATTTGAAATAACCGAGCTTACAACTATAAGTTATGAAGCTTCCTATAATAAAGTCAAGAGAATTCTTCCTGGCAGAGAGGCTCTAGAAACAATTTAATGAATTATAAAGAGTTAAGGCTTAGAGGGAGAAATGAAGCCGTAGTCTGCCTTATGTCAAAGAGCTCAGTCTTTGAGGGTTGTGAACTGTGGCAGTGAGGTGTCCTCACCTTGCAGTGGCCTGCTTCCCAATCTGGCGGTTATGCATGATATCAGGATTTACCTGATTCCCAACTTCCTTCATCCGAGCTTAGCAGGCAGTGAGGGTTCATATGCTTCACACCGGGCTTACCACCTCTGGTGATAGAGGTGATGCCTAATGAAAAGTACTGAATCCCCCACTGCCGAGTTCAAAATGGATGTCTCAAAGAGCTAAGTTGCTATTAGGCAGCTTTTCTGCTCCCCTGTGAATGGACCGCGATCAGCTTCTCAGAGTATTGCGGATCGAAGGCCATATTCTGTTTCAACATCCTGAATATGACCCGAAGAAGTTTACAGGCTATGGCTACCAATGCCTTGGGTCTGATCTTTTTCTTATCAGCTTGGTTTCCGAGGAGTTGCAAGTACTTTTCTCTGAAATATTGATTTAGCCTAACGCAGGCGATAGCAGCTCTATAGAGTACTGTTCTGAGGAGTCGTCTGCCCCGTTTGCTGATATGTCTGGATGTATGGACACTTGTCCCTGAAGTAGAACCACAAAGGTCAAGGCCGGCAAGTTTTATGAGTTGCTTGCCACTGGAGAAGTTGTCGATGCTGCCGATCTCAGAGATAATTGTAGCAGCAGTAATGGCTCCAATTCCCCTTATGGTGAGCAGTAGTTGATAATCCTTTCGTTCCTTGACAATTTTTTCTATATTTGTCTTTATGGCCTTTATTTTGGACTCAACTGTGGCAAGTTCCTCCAGAAGCAGATTGATTTCAAACAGCACTGCCTCTTCTTCTGCTGTGATGCCAACGGAGTGCTTTGCCAGCTGGTAGATTTCCACTGCTCTTTTTTCTCCAAGGTGAGGATTCCTTTGCAGAACAGAGAGGACAAACCTATCTCTGGGAATAGAACGAATCATGGAGGACAGGGGATAGTTGTTCAGGATTATGCGTGTTGTCTTAGAGGTTATATCTGTGAAGTACTTCTCTAACTCAGGGAACACGTAGCCCACTACTTGTCTGAGTCGCATTTTGATCCTGGCCAGCTCAGATGCTGATCTGTAGTACAGACGGATGTAGCGGCCCAGTTGAGATATCAGCTTGTCTCTGTGGATAGGCAGATAGAACTTGCCCTGCATGATAAGATCTCCGATGTTGTGTGCATCCTTGGGGTCTGATTTATCCTTTGAGACATCTATGGTCTCCCTGTTACGCCGTACTGCTAAGGGACTGACAACCACAGCGATCTGGCCTCTATCGGTCAAAAACTGATAAAGATGCTTCCAATAACTTCCGGAGGGCTCCATGCCAAACAGAACACCCTTTTGTCTGTACTTCTGCTGGTAGGACGCTGTATGTCTCATAAGGCTGTTCAGTCCGGTCCTGTCATTACCGAAGAAGAACTTCCTCCGATATACACGGCCATTTGAGCTCATAAAACAGGCGCAGTTACTGTATTTTCCAATGTCAATACCCACTATCAAAATATCGTTGGAGGCCCTTACCTGCTCTTTGAGCTCATTTAACAGCTGCTTAACTGATAGGGTCGTAGCTCTTGCCATCTGACACCTCCTGGTAGGATAGGGTTCAGGATTGGGTTGTTCCAATCCTGGTTAATGTTTTCTCATTAACAGCCTTATTCTACCAGGAACTAATCTCAGATGCAAGCTCTTTTTCCGAGATCACCATGGGCCACGGGAGCAAAATTCTCAGTTGTATGACGAAAAATCTTCATACCTTGTGAAAATGCCACCCTTGTGGAAAACTCTGCGAGTTTCCCACAAGGGTTTGGATAACTGCTACGCAGTTACCCACATTCCCACAAGGCTTATTACTACTGATATCACATGCCAAGCCCCAAGATCACACAATCTTAGAATAATTTCCATTGACACCATAAAAGCGATAGGCCGCCAAACTTTATTATACCAGAAAAGGAAGTGAGCGAAAGTCCAATATTAAAACCAAGTAAAGCTGGTTGGAATGGGAAAAAAATGCACCATATTGATCCTCATCAAATCGACAAAAACAAGTGGATAGCCTGTGTGGATGGTTATGGAGAAGGCTTGATTTTCGGACTCGAATACTAACACCCCGGGGGTGAACCCCTTGCAGGAGACAGGGAGTTAAGTTATATTGTAGTGCAAGA
>CAZQSC010000104.1:0-8768 GCA_964595705.1 uncultured bacterium
ATTTTGGGATACTCTCGTGAGGAAATCATCGGTCAGGATTTCCGAAGATTCCTCGACGAGGAGAGCAAGCGGCTCGTTGCTGACCGTTACGTCCGCAGACAGAGAGGAGAGAAGATTCCTCCCCGGTACGAGTTTTACGTGGTTCGAAAAGACGGCGAGAAGAGGCGGGTTGAGATCAGCTCCTCGGTGATCGTAGATTCAGCGGGAAAGGCACAGACAATAGCTGAAATTTTGGACATCACCGAGCGCAAGCGGACGGAGGAGTTAGAGAAATACCGGAATCACCTGGAAGAACTGGCGGCCGAGCGGACCCGGCAACTCCAGGAGGCCAACGCCGAGCTGGAATCTTTCGCCTACTCCGTCTCCCACGATCTGCGCGCTCCCCTGCGAGCCATGCAGGGTTTCGCCCAGGCCTTGCTGGAGGACTACGCCAACCGGCTGGACCCGGTCGGTCAGGATTACGCCCAGCGCATCGTCTCCGCCGCCCAGCATATGGACGTCCTCATCCAAGATCTTTTGAGTTACAGCCGCCTCAGCCGCACCGAACTGGAGCTCCAGCCAGTCGGTCTGGCGTCGGTGGTGGAAGATGTGCTGGCCCAACTGAAGACAGAAGCCCAGGAGCGAGAGGCTCAAGTGACCGTAGAGGAGCCGCTGCCCCAGGTGGTGGGCCATCACGCTACCCTGATTCAGGTGGTGGCGAATCTGCTCTCCAACGCTGTTAAGTTTGTTGCTCCCGGGGTGCAGCCCCAGGTGCGGATATGGGCCGAGGAACCCACAGGGCGGGCGCGCCTGTGGGTGGAAGACAACGGCATCGGCATCGCCCCGGAACACCAGAAGCGTATTTTCCGCGTCTTTGAACGCCTGCACGGTATCGAGACCTACCCCGGTACCGGCATTGGCCTGGCCATCGTGCGCAAAGCAGTGGAGCGCATGGGCGGCCGAGTGGGAGTGGAGTCCACACCAGGCCAGGGGAGCCAATTTTGGGTAGAGTTGCCGAAAGTGGAGGGAAAACCATGAACCCCGCGTATTGTACTATTCTGCTAGTGGAGGATGATCCTAACGACGTCCTTCTGATCCAGCGTGCCTTTCGCAAAGCCAAGCTGATAAGCCCCGTTCAGGTAGTGAAAGACGGAGAAGCAGCGGTAGCCTACCTCACCGGCCAGGGCTCCTTCGCCGACCGACAGCGCTACCCCATGCCCGTGCTCATCGTGCTGGATCTGAAACTTCCCCGCAAGTCGGGCCTTGAGGTACTGGCATGGCTACAGCAGCAACCCGGACTGAAGCGCCTGCCGGTCGTGGTGCTGACTACTTCTAAGGAGGCTGCCGACATCAACCGGGCCTACGACCTGGGCGCCAACTCCTACCTGGTGAAACCAGTGGCCTTCGATGCCTTGCTGGAAATGGTAAAGACCCTCGGTCTGTACTGGTTGATTCTCAACGAGAAACCGAATATAACAAGTAAATCGTAATAAGTAACAATTGGGCAGCCTCCGCCCTGTTCACGCTTCACGCTTTACGCTTCACGAACCAGAGGTGAGAAGTTATGAATAATCCTTTGCACATCCTTCTTATCGACGACAATCCGGATGACCGCACCCTGGTCATCCGCGAGCTCCGCCGGGAGTTTTCCAACCTCCAGGTGGAGCAGATTCCCGATGCAAAAGGCTTTGCCCAGGTGCTGGAGAGGGGCGATTTCGACCTGGTGGTCACCGACTACCAACTGTGCTGGAGCGACGGCCTGGCAGTGCTGCGCGCTGTCAAGGCTCGTTGGCCCGACTGCCCGGTGATCATGTTCACGGGCACCGGCAGCGAGGAGATCGCCGTGGAGGCGATGAAGGCCGGGCTGGACGACTACGTCCTCAAATCGCCCAAACACTTCATCCGTCTGCCGGCTGCGGTGCTGTCGGCCCTGGAAAAGGCCCAACAGGATCAGGCGAGGAAAGAGGCTGAAGCCCGCTACCGGAGCTTGTTCGAAAGAGTCCCGATTGGACTCTACCGAATCTCGCCGGCAGGACAGATTCTCGACGCCAACCCTGCCCTGGTGCAGATGCTGGGCTACCCGGACCGGGAGTCCCTGTTGGCGGTCAACGCGACCGACCTATATGTGGACCCCGAGGAGCGCAGGCGGTGGCAGGCCCTGATGGAGCGCGAAGGGGTAGTACGTGATTTTGAGGTATCCATACGACGTCGGGACGGAACCATCATTTGGGTGGAGAATGACGCCCGGGCCTTTCGCGACGCCAGCGGCCGAGTGCTCTACTACGAAGGGAGCCTGGAAGACATCACCGAACGCAAGCGGGCGGAGGAGGAGAAAGAAAAGATACAAGCCCAGCTCCTCCAGGTGCAGAAGATGGAAGCGGTCGGAACGTTGGCTGGAGGAGTGGCCCATGATTTCAACAACCTGCTGACCACGATTCACGGGTACACTGAACTTGCGATGATGGAGCTCAATGAGGGTGATCCTCTGTATCGAGATCTGAGAGAGGTTCAGCGGGCTTCTGTACGCGCGGCCAATCTCACCCGGCAATTGCTCCTATTCAGCCGACGACAGCCCATAGAGATGAGCCCGCTTAACCTCAACAAGACGATTAAGGAGATGATGGAAATGGTGAGACGCCTAATCGGCGAGGACATTGCCGTCACTACCAGTATAGAGGAGGAGCTCTGGATGATAAAGGCTGATCCTGGCAACATAGAGCAAGTTATTATGAATCTGATAGTAAATGCCAGGGATGCGATGCCCGAAGGAGGAGAGATCACGATCGGAACCAAAAATGTGCACCTGGATGAAGACGACTGCAAGGCCATCGTTGATGCCCGGCCTGGTAACTTTGCCTGTTTATCCATTGCAGATACAGGCATCGGCATGGACAAAAAAACCGTTGAACACATCTTTGAACCTTTCTTCAGTACCAAGGGGCCTGGAAAAGGCACAGGGCTCGGTTTGTCTGTGGCCTATGGTATCATCAAGCAACACGAAGGCTGGATCAATGTCTACAGTGAGCCCGGACGGGGGACCACCTTCAGGATCTATCTGCCCGCTGTTCCTGTAAAGCTGGATACCGTGGATGAAGGACTGGTTTCACCGGCGGAGTTTAAAGGGAGGGGCGAACAGATTCTGCTGGTAGAGGACGATCAAGCCATCCGTGAACTGATCGCCAGAATCCTTCAAGAAAACGGCTATGTTGTCTTTGCGGCCGCTAATGCCGAAGAGGCACTGGGTCTGTTTGAGCAAAAGAAGGGAGAGTTCCACCTGATCTTCAGCGACGTGATCCTGCCCGATCAAACCGGTCTTCAATTGGTTGCTCAACTCCTCTCTGGTAACCCTGAACTTCGGGTCCTGCTGAGCAGCGGCTACACGGATCAGAAATCGCAATGGCCCGTCATACGCGAAAGAGGATTCCGATTTCTACAGAAACCCTACTCCTTACCTGATCTGCTTCGAGCCATTAGAGAAACTATAGAACAAGATAAATGAAGCCCGAAAGGCAGCAACTTCACCTATCCCTACGAATATCATACGACACCTATTACAAGACCAAAGTCAAGCAAAAATCTCTCTCTTTCCGAAAGGAGAGAGTGCCTTTTTCGGTCTGAAGATGGATTGCTTCATCCGTCTAAACCTCCTACGGTGACTTTACAAAGCCAGGGCAGGTTTGACAAAATCCAGGACCATTGGTATAATTTCTTTAGTGAATCTATCTTAGGAGCGGTTCATGAATGAATACAAGTTGTATTGGGGTGATTTACATACGCATTTCGAGGATTTAGATGCTGGCGACGCTATTCTTCGCGATGCCCGAGAGAACATCGACTTTTGCGCCGTGCTTTGTTACCCATTCATCTGGAGGAAGAAACGCGGCTTACAAGTCGAAAGTGTCAGACAACGGCCGGAATTTCTTCAGTGGTGGGAAAAGCTTCAGAAGCTGGCTCGCACACACTATCACCCCGGTTGCTTTGTCACCTTTCTGGGCTATGAGTGGCACGGAGATCGAACACGCTATGGCGACCACAATGTGATCTATTTTGATGAAGACAATCCATTGGATGACGCATGGACCTTGGAGGAGCTATACAGAAATCTGCAAGGACGCAAGGCGATCGCCATTCCTCATCATACGGGCTACTGCCGTGGCTGGCGTGGTAAGAACTGGGATGTTTTCAACGAGATGTTAACCCCTGTGATGGAAATCTTCTCCGGGCACGGCTCATCGGAAGGCTGCAACACACCGTTTCCTCTGGAACAGAATAGTGACATGGGTCCCCGGACCACCGGTGGCACCTTCCACGATGCTCTGGCACGGGGCTATCGGATTGGTGTTATTGGATCAAATGATGGTGCTGGTCTTCCAGGCCGGTGGGGGATTGGACGTGCAGGTGTTTGGGCACGTGAATGTACACGGGAGGCCATCTGGGAGGCATTGCTGGCCCGGCGTACATATGCTACAACTGGAGATCGAATCGAACTGGATTTTCAGATAGAAGGTGCGCCGATGGGATCGGTCATCCAGGTTGATAGTCCAGTAGACGTGGATGTAACCGTTGTAGGCTCTCACGCTATCGACCGAGTAGAATTGTTGCAGAATGGATACGTTGTGGATACATACTGCCATAGTGGTCGCTGGGAGTATCAAGCTCAAGAATCTGGACGATTCAAGGTCTTCATAGAGGCCGGTTGGGGGCCTGCGGCAGATTATGGATATCGGCCAAGGAACTGGAAGTGGTTGTGCCGGCTTGATGTTGAAAAGGGTCATCTGGTAGCCGTGGAGAGATGTTTTTCGCTATTAGGGCAAAGAGTCAGATCGCAAGATAGAAACCACTGCACCTGGGAGCTGGTCACGGCAGCTCGCACAACTGCTAACCCATTCGGGATGTGCCAGGGGCTCATCTTCGAAATCGAGGGGCTTCCCGAAACCCGACTTCGCTTGCAAGCGGAGGGTGTGACGTTCGAACTCTCTGTCGAGGATCTCCTTGGCAATTCTCATCTGATCCCGCTCATCGAAGAGTCGAAGCACAGGATACAAGAGACGTTCGGTTTGGGGGAGGAGGAGTTAGGCAACTGTGATCCATACTACCACAACGCCCGAAAAATCAAACTACATCAGGCAATTCCAGAAAAAGGTTACCGAGTGGCTCACACGTTTCGTAATCTAAAGTTGACTAAAGGACGCAATTACTTTTATGTAAGAGTGTCACAACTCAATGGGCAGTTGGCCTGGTCATCGCCGATTTGGGTGGACTGCAAGGCGTGATTGACAGAAGAATACAACCTCAATAAAGGGCCAAAGAGGGCAAGACAATCTGTGGAGAAGATAAAGGGATTGATGTGGCCGTCTATGAACCGGTTAAGGATCGATAAGGCTTTATTGATTCTGTTGATACGCTTATATAGGGTAACAGAAAGTGTCGCAACCAAATAAACGAGGAGGCAGTAGATATGCCAATTTACGAGTATCGTTGTGAGGATTGTGGCAAAAAGTCCAGTTTCCTTGTTCTCAAGATAGGTGTTCCCTTCCAAGGTAAATGTGCTCACTGCGGGAGCAAAAACCTCACCAGTGTTATATCCAGATTTGCACTGATCAGATCGGAGGAGAGCCGCCTGGAGAGCCTTGCTGACCCTTCCAAATGGGGCGATGTTGACGAGAATGACCCCAAAAGCATCTCTCGCTGGATGAAGAAGATGGGAAGAGAGATGGGGGAAGAGTTAGGAGAGGATTTCGACCAGATGGTGGAGGAGGCGGAGGAGGAAGCGGCAAAAGGAGAAGAAGGGACTGAAAAGTGAAACCCATATCCTGAGGGTTTCTATTTCTGAAAGCAAAGGGAGACAACAATGTTACACTTAGCTACAGAGCCCTGCTTGCAATCCCGTCCTATTGCTGCGAAAGTAGTATCACTTACTGTGAAGGTTTTAGTTGGGCTGATGCTGCTGGCAGCATTCGCCCATCCCTGCTATGGCCGGATACGGGCTAAAATCGACATAGGTCCAAGTGGGGAAGATATGAGGCAGCCTGCTGTCGGGGATGAAGGCAACAACGGAAAGACGAGGTCAACTGTTCCCCAGGGGGAATCATTGCCGAAGCTTCCACTTCAGGGTTGACCCCAGGCTCTGACAGGTTAAGTGCAACTGCAGCGGGATCTGGAGATTGGTTGACAAATATAAGGATAAATGATCTCCTTACGGGTGACCAGTATTCACCCTGTATAACTCAGTATGGAGGTAATCTCTATGTAACCTGGGCGGGTGAGGACCGACTTTGTCGAAGGCCCTTATGTGCTGACCGTAGCTCAGAAGGCCTCCCTGGATGCGATCATACAGAAGGTAGAAGAGATAAAGATAGCTTGGATAGGATATTCTCGAGATTTGAGGAAATGTTCTCTCAGGAGACCAAATACTACTCCCTAGATAGTCTCGTGCACAGCGAGATACTCAAGGGCCTGGATTCTATAAACTCACAGCTCTTGCTCACTTCAGTAACGGAGGGAAGTCTGTGGCTCTACGACGCTGAAAATAACGGCAGCTGGCTGGTCAAGGCGGGGACGGGATGACAAACTATCCCCAGATGACCCATTTTGGGGACAGAAGAAGTCTGAAGGCAGCAATATGCTGAAGGTGACAGGCTATGCCTCAGGTGCAGGGTTATATGGTCTGTGTAAACTGGGCCTGTTAGTATCCGGGGCAGGTGCCCCCCTGGCTTTTGCCACAGAGGCAATTTACATCGGAGGCGCCGGAGCGGTGACCGGGACACTTCTCTGGGGAGAGTCGAACTTCAATGTAGCAATGAACCTACTCATTGCCATCGAAGGGATAAGATCGTTTGCCAGTTATGCCTATGAATATCGTATAACCCGCAATGCGCTTGTCGCAGCCGGAAATTATGTTCGCCAGAGCCTGGCACATCCTCCCCATCCCTCTCAGATAGAGATAACTGGATTTGATGTGCCCGATATTATCCTTGAGAGCCAACAAAGCCGGATTGATTCAACGGGTACTATCACGGTCAAAAATATCGGGTCCTCAGAGGCTAAGGTCTCCTGCTTTATAGATATTTGAACTGAAAAGAACGGAATTCCTGTGATCGTCTCAATAACTGATGTATCCCACTATATCGAATTGGCCCCGGGGGAGGAGAAGACGGTAGAATTTACCTATGGAGCCCCGAACATAGCTAATCTGGGCAGCTGTGAGAAATACACGGCAAGGGCCTGGGTTTGTCATGGCCCTCGCATAGTTACCCAGTCCACACAATTCACCGTCGGCACCGCTGCCATCTGCGAGCAGACAAATAAGCAGTTGACCCGGGAAGTGGTAAGTGGGGAGATTGCCCAAGGGGAGACAGTGGAGGTGGAGGACGATTTGACTGTCGCCGCAAAGGGAGCACTAAAAACGACAGCTTCTCTGCCTGGAAAGGTGACCTACTTGCTTAGTCAGACATCCGATCTTGACCTACACCTCTACGACCTCCAGGGACACCATGTGGGGGTGAATTATCAGACTGGGGAGGTTGAAAATCAAATCTCCAATGCTACTTACTCTGGGCCGGTTTCGGATCCGGAGATAATCACCTTGCTGAGACCCACCGATCAGACCTACAAGCTAAAAGTGGTCGGTGTTAAGGTCTCCGGCACTACGAGATTTAAGGTTCTGGCTGTAGAAACGCCTCCCTATTCGGCGATGTTGAATATCCTGCCCATAGAGTTAAACCTGAGCGCTTCACCCGGGGAGATCATCGACAGCCTTGCCGTCTCAGTTACAGAATTTGGAGGACAACACTCCGTCGAAGACTTCTACATATCAACAACCGATCTGATAAGCGAAGATGGCAGAGAGTCCATTTTCTCTTCAGCTATTATCTTTGCTAACCCACCTTTGGAAATACCCCGGGGTGCTACTTTCACCATAGGGATTAAGATTAACATCCCTTGGACGGTAACGGGAGGGAAGAGATACACCGGAACGTTCTCTATAACGGGTAAGGATACTTATACGGACAAGAGCATGGCTGTGGGATCATCAATGTCACTATCTCTGATATTCCTAAAATATCCGAAAGGGATGCCGAGGGGAAAATAGTGATCGGAGAGGAGACCTTTGACGACAGAGAGACTGCCCTGTTCATCTCCTACGGGAGAGGGATCCTGGAAAATCTGTCCGCCGGGATAAGTGCCAAATACATCGATCAAAAGCTTTATGAGAATAAGGCAAAAGGAGTTGGGATAGATGCAGGGCTACTCTACAAGCCAAAACCCTATCTTTCCTTGGGCCTGAACCTCCAAGATATCGGCGGCACGACAATAACCTGGGACACCCAGAGTGAGCATAAGGATAGGATACCTATGAATATAAAGGCTGATGCTGCTCTTCATGTGGTTTATGAGAAACAAAAATTATTCCATAAGGCAACAATGGCATTGGATGTTAGCAAACGGAGGGAGCGAGACGCCACCATACATTGGGGTGCAGAAATCTGGCTCTGGGAGTTGATAGCAGTAAGGGGTGGGTTTGGCCAATATAATGGAGGAGATGGACTCAAAGATTGCTGGACTTGTGGGATAAGCCTCCTTTGGAGAGTTTTTCAACTGGACTACGCTTATGGAACGCACACACTGGGGGACACACACCGGTTTTCTCTCGCAGTAAGTTTCTAAGTCATTGGTCAGTAGTTATCAGGTTTTGCCGAAAAAAGGAGATTTAAACCCAGATTCGGAAAAATCCCTCTAAAGATTTTTCTATCTCTTGCACATGTGTCAAATAAGCTAGGGTTTGACTC
>CAZQSC010000105.1:0-7759 GCA_964595705.1 uncultured bacterium
CAGGAGGAATTATCCCCAAGGGAACTTGGGGGCCCATATTTTAGGATATGTGGGAGAGCTTTCGGAGAGAGAATTTGTCCGACTTCGAGCAAAAGGCTACCTTCCCGGGGAGACGGTGGGCAAGGCGGGGGTAGAGAGAGAGTATGAGGAATTTCTCCGCGGCACAAACGGGGTGAAATACCTGGAAGTTGATGCCTTAGGCAGGGAGATAAGAGAGCTGTTCCCCAGACGCATCCGAGATCCTCAAGTAGGACATAGCCTGTATCTAACTATTGATAGCCAACTACAGAGAGTGGCTACGGAGGCCTTTGGAGGGCATCAGGGTGCGCTGGTAGCCATTGATCCCCGAACCGGAGAGATATTAGCAATGGTCAGCAAACCGGACTATGACCCCAATCTCTTCTCCGGGGTTCTTGACCCTGCTGTGTGGGACAGTCTCAACACCAACCCCCGACATCCACTATTTAATCGGGCAATTCAGAGTGGGTATCCTCCTGGTTCTACGGCCAAAATGGTAGCTGCAATAGCGGGGTTGGAGCTGAAGCTTGTGGACGAGCAGACCCACTTTGCCCCCTGCACTGGAGCATTTAAATTTGGAAATCGGTACTATGGCTGCTGGAAGGAAGAAGGCCACGGCCCTTTGGGACTAATCCAGGGAATTGCTCAGTCTTGCGATGTCTATTTCTATCAACTGGGGCTAAGAGTAGGTTTAGAAAAATGGAGCCAGTACGCACGGGCTCTGGGATTAGGCAAGAAAACCGGCATTGATCTACCTGGAGAGGCAAGGGGATTGATCCCCTCCGCGGATTACTATGATCGGGAATATGGGAAAGGGAAATGGACTCAGGGGTTGCTGCTGAACTTGGCCATTGGGCAAGGAGAGATTCTGGTCACCCCCCTGCAGATGGCCTGTTATATCGGAGCAATAGCTACTGGGAAGTTGGCCCGACCCCATCTTTTAAAGAAAGTCGTCGCTGCAGATGGAGATGTGGTTTTTACCCCCCAGCCCGTTGTTAGAAATATAAGGGAGATTTCTACTTCTACCCTCTCACTTATCAGACAAGCGCTCTTGGAGGCAGTGGAAGGTGAGAAAGGGACGGGGTATTTAGCCAGAGTGAAAGGTTTTCATATAGCGGGCAAGACAGGAACTGCCCAGAATCCCCATGGAGAAGACCACGCCTGGTTTGTTGCCTATGCTCCCTTTGAAGAACCGAGCATAGCAGTGGCTGCAGTGGTAGAAGCAGGAGGACACGGTGCCACTACCGCCGCCCCCATTGTCCAGAAAGTGCTTGCTGCCTATCTATTCAATAATAAACTTGCTCAAAGTAATATAAACTAATGAATGAGCTTACTGCCCGGGAGTTTGCCCTGAAGATACTTAAGCGGGTTGAAGAGGGGGCGTATGCAGATAAGATGTTGGAGAGCCTCTTGCCCCAAAGCAGACTATCTGATACAGATAAGGCCTTGGTGAGGGAATTGGTCCTGGGGGTGACCAAATGGCGGAGACGGCTGGACTGGATTTTGAAAGTCTATCTGGTTAAAGGGCCAGATAGGCTTAACCCTTGGATAAGAAATATATTGCGCTTGGGAATTTATCAGATTGTCTTCCTGGACAGAATTCCCCCCTGGGCAGCGGTGGACGAGGCGGTCAAGCTTGCCGAGAAATATGGACATCAGGGCACCAAGAGCTTGGTAAATGGGGTGCTGCGAAGAGTCGCCAGAGAAGGGGATAATGTTGAGTACCCGAATATTAAAACAGATCCAGCAATTTATCTTTCGGTCTATTACTCTCACCCTCTCTGGGCGGTGAGACGGTGGATTAAGCGGTATGGACTGGCAGAAACGGTCGAACTGTGCAAGTTTAACAATAGCCAGCCAAAGGTCTTTATTCGCACCAACTCCCTTAAGACCACTTCAGAGAAGCTTATTCGACAGTTAGAGGCAGAGGGGATTAAGGCACGGCCTAACCAGCTTCTTGTTGAGTTTTTGGAACTGGAGTCAGCCGAGGGTCTGTTCAAGACCCGGTGCTTTCTGGAGGGCCATTTTCAGGTACAGGACCCTGGAGCTGGGGTGGCAGCTCTGTTGCTTGAGCCTCAGCCAGGGGAAAGAGTTCTGGATATGTGCAGCGCCCCAGGAGGAAAGGCCACACATATGGCTGAGATAATGAGAAATCAAGGACTAATCCTCGCTCTCGACAAACACAAACGGCGTCTCAGAACCCTTCAGGAGAACATAAAAAGACTGGGCATACAAATCATTCAGACTAAGGCAGAAGATGCCTTGAATTTCACCTCGGAGCCCTTTGACCGGGTCTTAGTAGATGTTCCCTGTTCAGGATCAGGCACATTTTGCCGCAGGGCCGATGCTCGCTGGAAGATGCGGGAGAGGATCGAAGAGTTAACTCCTCTTCAACTTGCTCTGTTGAAAAAGGGAGCAGGACTGCTCAAACCGGGGGGTGTATTGGTCTACAGTACCTGTAGTATTGAACCCGAGGAGAACGAGATGGTGGTAGAGAGATTTCTTAAGGAGAGTCCCCAGTTCAGACTGGAAAAGGCCAACCGGATTCTTCCATCCATAGCAGATGACTATGTTAAGATCTTTCCCCCCAAAGATCGTTGTGACGGGTCTTTCGCTGCCAGAATAAGGAGGGGCGAGGATGGTTAAACAGTTCCTTCTGTTCCTGCTGGCAGGGGTTGTATGTTTGGTTGTGAGCCTGGTGCTCTTTGACCGGGTGATTATGCCCAGGGTAGTGAGACACGGCCAGGAGGTGGAGGTGCCTGACATAACTGAGAAAAGTCTGGAGGAAGCGACCACTATCCTTCAGACTAAAGGCCTTATTTTAAGCGTGGAGAGGTGGCAACGGACAGAAGAACTTCCGGCAGGGCAGATCATCTCCCAGCGGCCCGAGCCCTTCTCCAGGGTGAAGACAGGAAGGCATATCTATGTTGTTGTCAGCAGAGGAGGCAAACTCTATGAAGTCCCCGATGTCTGCGGACTTTCGGAGCGAGAGGCGAAGCTGCTTCTGGAACAAAAGGGGCTTAAGGTGGGAGAAATCAGCAGGCAGCTCTCCGATCAATCCCAAAAGGGGACGGTCATCTCCCAGATGCCCGCGCCAGGCACCACTGTGGGATCAGATGTACTGGTGAACTTGGTAGTGGGCACTGGTCCGGAAAAAAGGGAGATATTGATGCCCAACCTGGTGGGCAAAGGCTTAGAAGAGGCCCTGGCTGTTCTGGAGAGGATGAACCTTAGGCCGGGGACAATAAGCTATCGTCCCGATACTGAATACCTCCCTGATACTGTCTTAGAACAATCAGTCAAGCCAGGCGAGCCAGTGCAGAGGGGAGAACAGATAGATCTGGTGGTGAGTGAGCTTTGAGAGGCAGGAAGGTGAAAATAGCGCCATCTCTTTTGGCGGCCGATTTCACCTGCCTGCGCACCGAAGTCTGGAAGGCAGAGGCAGGTGGGGCAGACCTTCTACACCTGGATGTGATGGACGGCCATTTTGTTCCCAATATAACCTTCGGTCCCATTGTGGTAAAAACTGTTAGGAGATTGACCCATTTGAAACTCGATGTACACTTGATGATCCAACAGCCAGCCCGGTATGTGGACCAGTTCGCTGCCAGCGGTGCTGACTCGATTACCGTCCATATAGAGACTTGCCACAATCTGCCGGGAATGATTCGTCAGATCCGTACCCAGCAGGTTTGCGTGGGTGTGGCCCTCAACCCCGACACACCAATTGATGTAGTAAGGCCTGTGCTTGACCAGTTAGACCTTGTGCTGGTGATGTCGGTCAATCCTGGTTTTGGAGGACAGACCTTTATACCTTCTTGCTTAAGGAAGATCAGACAACTGCGCCGGTGGATTGACCAGGCAGGCTTGAAGACAGAGATTGAGGTTGATGGGGGGATATGGCCCCAAACCGCACTCAGAGTCAAACAGGCGGGAGTGGATATCTTAGTTGCCGGCTCAGCCATCTTCGGTTCAGGCGATGTGGCGGAGAATATCCGGGCGTTAAGGAATTCATAAGGGGGGACCTTTAATGGCAGAGCTCACTGTAGAGACCTTTTTCAAACAGAACCGGCGGAGGCTTGCTTTAAAGCTGGTGGCTGGACAGGGAGGGATGGATCGAAAGCTCACCAGTGCCGAAATCCACCGCCCCGGTCTGGCCTTGACTGGATTCGTAGAGCTGTACACTTTTGATCGAGTTCAGGTGCTGGGCAACACTGAGATGATCTACCTGGCTGAACTCCCAGAGAAAAAGAGGCGGAAGGCCCTAGAGGTGATCTTCCAGTTCGACCTGCCCTGTATTATCGTCACCGGAAATAACCCCATTCCTGAGATTTTGGCAGAGCTTGCCAACCAGAAGGCTATCCCTCTGTTCAAAACGAAATTTGCCACTACTAAGTTCACTCATCTGTTCAGCCTCTATTTAGATGATATCTTTGCCCCCCGTATCACTCTGCACGGCTCCTTAGTGGATGTTTACGGAGTTGGTCTTCTGTTCACTGGCAGAAGCTCCATAGGCAAAAGCGAGCTTGCCTTAGACCTGGTGGAGCGGGGCCATCGCCTGGTCGCCGATGACATTGTGACCATCACCCGCAGAAGTCAAGGCATTTTGGTGGGCACAGGCAATGATATCCTGCGCCACCACATCGAGATCCGAGGCGTGGGTATCGTAGATGTAGAGAAGGTGTTCGGAATCAGAGCTATCCGTCTCCAAAAGAGAATCCAGGTGGAGGTGGAGCTGGCAGATTGGAACGAAAGTATGGACTACGAGAGAATAGGCATCGATGACAAAGTCGTCTCCATCTTAGATATAGAAATTCCGAAGGTTACCATCCCCATTTATCCAGGCAAAAATATCACTGTAATCGCTGAGATAATCGCCCTTAATTACCTTTTGCGAGTTAGTGGACATCATCCTGCTAAGGAGTTTAACAAGAGGCTGTTGGAGTTGATAAAGAGGAGAAGACAGGAGGAGCTCTCTCTTTAAGAGCGACCGCCGGGCCGGTATTAAGTCATTAGTCATTGGGTATTAGTCATTAGGAAACCGAATTTACCACTCACCAACTAACCGATCCAGCAGTTTACCATTTTGCTTTAGAAGAAAGCCGCAGGAGACATCTCCAGGCGCCAATAGACTCAGCCTTTGTTAGTGTTATGGTTAAGCAGTGGATATCAGTCAGAGCTGTGGATGTTTCCCGTTTGGTGGCAGTGGGGATTTTATGTCTCCTGCTGGACGGTTGTTTTAATTTAAACGGCCCTTCAGGAAGCAAAATAACCGGGAAGGTAATTCTGGAGCAGGAGAGCGACTGTTCAGGTGTCCAGGCTATGTTGTTTCTGCCAGTTTCTCTTGATTCAGAGGAGCTGCCTCCCGATCGAGATATAGTGGGCGTTGAAATCTCCCAGCAGACCGGTTTCGACCACCGGTTGGCAGCGCAGGTGGCCACCACCACCACCGGCTCCGACGGATATTTCCAGTTCAAGGAAGTCCCCAAGGGCTACTATGTCCTGGTGCTTTCTAAACCGGGCTTCGGCTGGAGATACACTTTCGATGTCTCACCGTCCTGCTCTTTGCCCCCAGTTCATCTCTGGAAAGAGGAGCAGATGAGAGGCAGGATATCGGAAAACACCACCTGGCTTGCGGATCACCATTACATTGTGAAGGGAAATGTAGAGGTGGCCCCGGAGGTCTGTCTCACCATCCAACCCGGCGTGTGGGTCAGATTTGACGGCTACTGGAAGTTTCAGGTAGAGGGGAGGCTGCTGGCCAAAGGGGAACAGAGCTCTCCCATCACTTTCACCACTAACCAGGGAGCTTGGTCTTATCGTTTCCCTCAAAAGGGGGACTGGGACAGAATCCAGTTTGAGTCTGCCGGGCAGGGGAGCATACTCCGTTGGGTCAGGGTGGAATGGGCCAGCAGGGGGATAAGCTGTGTAGGTTCCTCTCCTCAGATGGAAAACTCCATAATCCGCTACTGTACTGAAAGCGGCATAGCAGCCAACTTGTTCTCGAGTCCTAAGATAGAGAAGTGTTTGATCGCCTGCTGTGGCAGTGGAGTGACAATGGAGACCAATTCGGCCCCTCTTATCTTCGGCAACCTTCTGCTGGATAACGAAGACACTGGGATTGCGGCCAAACTCTCCTCTTGCCCTCAGATAGTCAATAACTGGATTGCCAGAAATTCAACAGGGGTGGACATCTCCTATGGGGCAAGTGCGGTAATCCAGCACAATGTCATCAAGGACGGCAAGGAGGGAGTCAAGGCCAACCAGGCCAAAGAGATCGAAATAGAGCACAATATCGTGGAAGCACAGAGCAGTGCAGCATTTTACTTTGCCGCTGGGACCTCGGTGACTAATTTCACCGGCAATAATGTGGCGGACAACCTGGGGTGGTGTGTCTACCTGGGAGGAAGGCACATGCCGGATGTAGTCGCCAGAGGCAACTGGTGGGGAACGATCGAGCAGTCGCTTATCGCTGCCAAAATCCATGATGGGAACGATATTCCCCCCGGCTCTGAGGCGAATCTGGGGAGGGTTGTTTTTGAGCCTTTTGAATCTGCACCGGTGCAGGGGGCAGGGTTACTTCTGCCCTCAGCGGCCAATAATTGGTAGACTGGTGACTGGTAACTGGTGATTGGTGAAGGAAGAGAGATGGACTTAAATCTCAAGGGCAAAAGAGTCACTGTAATGGGGTTAGGACTTTTCGGCGGAGGACTGGGAGTGGCTAGGTTCTTGGTGGAGAAGGGGGCTGAGGTCACGGTCACTGACCTGCGGGACAGAGAGGCCCTCCGGGAGTCAGTAGATGCCTTAGCTGGTCTGCCGGTGAGACTGAAACTGGGGGGACACGACAGGAGAGATTTCCAGGAGGCGGAGTTGATTGTGGTCAACCCCGCCGTGCCCAGAGAGTCCCCTTTCCTGAAGATCGCCCAGGAGAACGGTGTGCCAATTGACACAGAGATGAACCTGTTTTTCCGCCTCTGTCGGGCACCTATAATCGGGATAACCGGGACCAATGGCAAGACCACCACCACCGCCTTAGTCGGCGACATCCTCCGCAGAGTCAACCCCCAGACCGTTGTGGGAGGAAATATCGGGGGCTCTCTTCTGGATCAGCTTGACCAGATTCAACCTGACACCCCGGTGGTGGTGGAGCTTTCCAGCTTCCAGTTAGAATATCTTCGGGATACAGGTATCAGTCCACATATAGCGGTGGTGACCAACCTCACTGCCAACCACCTTGACCGCCACCGGACGATGGAAAACTACATTGAGGCCAAGAAAGGGATAATTGCTCACCAACGATCTGGGGATACAGCTGTGCTGAACTACGACGATCCCATTGTAAGAGGTTGGAAAGAAGAGTGCAGGGGCAAGGTGTGGTTCTTCAGCCTGAGGGAGAGGCTCGACCAGGGGGTATTTGTCCGAGGGGAGGGGATTGTTTTGAACCAAGGGAACCACGAGACTGAGATCTGTGGGGTCGGGCAACTGCTTCTGCCGGGCAGACACAATCTGCAAAATGCCCTGGCCTCAGCCACAGCCGCTTGGTTGGCAGGGGCTCCCCCAGAGGCTATTCGAGAGACATTCCAGAGCTTCCAGGGTGTGGAACACCGGTTAGAATTTGTCAGAGAGCTGGGCGGGGTGAAATATTACAACGATTCCATTGCCACCACCCCTGAATCTACTTTAGCGGCTCTGGACTGTTTTCCAGAAGAGATCACCCTTATAGCAGGAGGATCAGATAAGG
>CAZQSC010000105.1:7769-8715 GCA_964595705.1 uncultured bacterium
AGGGCCTACAGTTCGAAGAGTTAGCAGAAGCAATTGCTGCACGGGTGAAGATTCTCATCCTGATTGGTACCACTGCAGAGAAGATCGGCAGCTTGGTGAAGAGAGAAAAAGACCGGCTGGAAAGCAAGGTGATTCTGCACTACTGCTCTTCTCTTGCTCAAGCGGTATTAAAGGCCCAAAAAGAGACTGCAAAAGGTGGGGTGGTATTGCTGTCACCTGCCTGTGCCAGCTATGATATGTTCAGAAATTTTAAAGAGAGAGGAGAGATGTTCAAGAAACTGGTTTGGAAACTGTAACAGGGATTTCGAAGATGCTTCAGAGTGAAAAAACTGGTTATTGGTAATTGGTGACTGGTTCACCACTCACCAGTAGCCAGTCACCAATTTTCCAGATTTAGGCTTTAGCCTACTGGATAGGACGATATCTCAGAGGCTTAAACCGAATTCCAGACTCTACCGAGGGGATAAGTTGCGAGGGGGCACCCAAGAGAAACTCTCCTTTTTTAATCCACTCCTTCAGAATCTCGGCGATCTCTCTTGCTTTGGGGTAACTGGAGAGGGAAGAGGTGGGGACCTTTTTCCCCTTTATGGTGATATTCCCTTGTTTTAAGGACTTGTAATCCACCTCACCCACAACCTCTGGTTTATTATTGGGGTAGGCATCAGAGTAATCAACTATTGGGGCCCATATCTCTTCGTCTTTGACAGCGGTGAAGCGGACGATCTGTTCGTTTAAAATGGGAATGGGGATACCCAGTCCTACCATCAGCGATGCTCCATATCCCAGCATACTTACGCCGACTAGCCATTTCGGGCTCATCTGTTTCAGATCTCCTATGACGGCCAAAGTGCCTGCCCCGGTTTTGACCACGCCATTTTCTCCCCTGGGAACACTGGGGTTATGTTGAGTCCCATGCCAGCAGACATAACCTACCCCACCCCCTAAG
>CAZQSC010000106.1:0-8336 GCA_964595705.1 uncultured bacterium
GGGAGGATAATTCGCACCTGGCTTGTACTGAATAGAGAGGCTGAACCCGTAATAGGGGTTCAGCCTTTTTCTTTCCGAATCTGGGAGGACACTTCAGTGTTTACCCAAGCTTAGAAACCACCAAGCATACAGAGATAAATTTATGGGAAATAACCATCAAATTTTTCAATATGTTTCTCTGTGGTTTCTCAACAATCTTTGCAGATGGAATGGGGCAGTGTCATTCGCCAGAAATGTACAGGGATTAATGTCGAAAATGAGGCTAAGTCTTTATACTACAGTAGAATCTCTCTATGACCTCTGTGGTTAATTGCAATTCTTAGGTATCTTAAAGAAAATACCTTGACTTTATCAGGAAAATATTTTATTATAAAACATCAAAAGGGGGTGATGGATGGAAGAGGCATTGATTCGTACAGAACTGCCGGGCATAAAACTGTTTAAGCGGGGGAAGGTTAGAGACCTCTATGAATTGGGCGATAAACTATTAATAATAGCCACAGACAGAATCTCCGCCTTCGACTGTGTTATGCCCAATGGTATTCCCGGAAAAGGGAGAATACTGACCCAAATGTCCCTGTTTTGGTTTGACCTTGTAAATGAGATTATAGAAAATCACCTCATTTCCGCCGATGTGAATCAGTTTCCACAGGAGCTTCAGAAATTCAGGGATGTTTTGGAAGGCAGGTCTATGTTAGTGAGGAAAGCCGAGCAGATCGGTGTGGAATGTGTGGTCAGGGGGTACCTTTCCGGCTCTGGTTGGCGCGAATACTCCGGCAGCGGGAGTATCTGCGGCATTAAGCTCCCACTGGGCCTTGAGGAATCCGATAGGCTCCCCGAGCCGATCTTCACTCCGGCTACAAAAGCTACCTCCGGGCATGACCGAAATATCTCCTTTGCCGAGATGGCCGAGCTGGTGGGTGAAGAGAGGGCTGCTACTTTGAAGGACCTTAGCATCAGAATTTACAAAAAGGCATCCGAATATGCTGAGTCGAAAGGTATAATTATTGCCGACACCAAGTTTGAATTCGGCATTTGCTCAGGAAAGATCATTCTAATAGACGAGATTCTTTCTCCGGACTCTTCCAGGTTTTGGCCCCGGGAAAAATATCAGCCAGGCCGCCCTCAGGAGAGTTTTGATAAACAATTCGTGAGAGACTACCTGGAGAGTTTGGATTGGAATAAGAAGCCACCAGCTCCCACACTACCCAAAGAGGTGGTCCAGAAAACATTGGCTAAATATAAAGAGGCCTATAACCGACTGGTGGCAGGGCAAGTATGAGTTACTTCGTTTCTTATTGGAAAGGAGTTTGAGGTGTCAGAGATCAAGCGAGCCTTGGTAAGTGTTTCTGACAAAACTGGGATTGTGGAATTTGCCAGAGGCTTGAATCAACTGGGCGTTGAGATTATCTCTACAGGGGGAACAGCAAAGGTGCTCCAAGAGGCTGGCATCCCGGTCAGATATGTGTCAGAGCTGACCGGTTTCCCTGAGATGATGGACGGCAGGGTGAAGACTCTTCACCCTAAGATTCACGGGGGGCTGCTGGCACTCAGGGATAACCCCCAGCATATGAAAGATGTGGAGAAGAACGACATCAAGCTCATCGACCTGGTGGTAGTTAATCTTTATCCTTTTGAGGCCACAGTTGCCAAACAGGGTAGCACCTTAGAGGAGGCCATTGAGAACATAGATATCGGTGGTCCTACCCTGCTGAGAAGCGCGGCCAAGAACTATCGTTATGTGGGGGTGGTGGTTGACCCTGCCGATTACAGCCTAGTGCTTCAAGAGCTGAAAGCCACCGGAGAGCTTTCTGTCCAAACGAGGAGTAGACTCTGCGTCAAGGCCTTCCGGGCCACGGCTGATTATGACGCTGCTATCGATAGGTATCTAAGCGAAAAGCTGGCGGATGAGAAAATCCTCCGACTGAAGTACACCCGCGGTGAGGTGCTAAGATATGGCGAGAACTGGCATCAGAAGGCCACCTTTTACCGAGACGAAGAGATCACCGAACCGTGCGCCGGTGGCGTTGAACAACTGCACGGCAAACAGATGTCCTACAACAATTATTTAGATGTAGATGGGGCCATAGAGGCAGTCAAGGAGCTGGGAAACACTATTGGAGTGGCAGTGATCAAGCACACCAATCCCTGCGGCTACGCCACCGGAGAGACACTCCGGGAGGCCTTAGAGGCCGCCTGGCAGGGTGATCCGGTGAGCGCTTTTGGCTCCATTATCGCCTGCACTGTGCCGGTAGACCTGGCTACGGCTGAGTTTCTGAAAGAGAAGTTTGTGGAGATACTGGTTGCTCCCGGATACGAAAAAGAGGCCTTAGCCTTTTTGCAAAGCAAGAGTAAGAATCTAAGGATCTTACAGATACCACCTATAGGCTCTGGCCAGACAGAAAAATACACCTATCGCCATATTATAGGAGGAATCTTACAGCAAGAGAGAGACATCTCCCTTTACCAGCAATGGGAGACGGTTACCCAGAGTGAATTCCCGGAGGAGAAGAAGGCCCTGGCGGAGTTTGCCTGGAAGGCGGTTAAGCATACCAAATCCAACGCCATTGTGTTGGCCAGGGAATACAAACCAGGACAGTTTCAGGTAATTGGTATGGGGGCGGGGCAACCCAATCGAATTGACTCTCTGCAAAAGCTGGCGGTCACAAAGGCCGGTGAAAATCTCAAGACCATCTGTGGTGAAGAGGGTAGAAACAGCGAGATGTCTGAGTTGGTGATGGCCTCAGATGCCTTCTTCCCCTTTGATGATATTGTCCTGGTGGCTGCAGAGCATGGCATACGCTACATCGTGCAACCAGGTGGTTCCCTTCGAGACGACCAGGTTATTGCAACTGCCAATCGTAGGGGAATCTCTATGGTGTTCACAGCAATGAGACATTTTCTCCACTAAGGATTGAACAGAGCATACACTGATTACCAGCGTCTTTGGCAATTTTTCAGGAATAAACTACGCTTTTGAGGGAAATAACATCATTTGATACTTATAGGTTAGTGAGGCAGTTATGGGGCTGAGATTTTTAGGAATTATGTCCAATGAGATCGGTGTAGATCTGGGGACAGCAAACACCCTGGTGTATGTCAAAGGCAGGGGGATTGTGCTCAATGAGCCTTCCAGTGTAGCTTTAGATACTTCTACCGGACGGGTGTTGGCAGTGGGGGCAGAGGCCAGAGAGATGGAGGGGCGAACACCAGGGGAGATCGAAACCATCCGCCCCATAAAAGACGGAGTGATCGCCAATTTTGAAGTGACAGAAGAGATGCTCCGTTTCTTCATAAAGAAGGTGCTGAAAGGCAGGTTTATGGTGCGGCCACGGATTATCATCGGAGTACCTTCAGGGATCACCGAGGTGGAGAAAAGGGCGGTGAAAGATTCAGCTGAGCGGGCCGGGGCCAGCGAGATTCACCTGATTGCTGAACCAATGGCAGCGGCCATCGGGGTGGGATTGCCCATAGAAGAGCCCATTGGCTCGATGGTGCTAGACATAGGAGGGGGCACATCAGAGATCGCTGTGATCGCCCTTTCTGGGATTGTCACCCTCACCTCTATTCGGGTGGCCGGCGATGAGATGAACCAGGCAATCGTTCAGTATTTAAAAAAGAATTACAATTTACTCATTGGAGAAAGAACGGCAGAAAAGCTGAAATGCCAAATAGGCTCAGTCTACCCGTTAGAGAAAGAGATGGAGGCCCCGGTCAAGGGGCGGGACCTGGTGGCAGCCATTCCCAAGACAATCGTGGTGCGTTCAGAGGAGATTCGAGAGGCACTGGCTGAACCAGTAAACTCTATTGTGGAAGCAGTCCGTTTAACCCTGGAACGGACTCCTCCGGAGTTGGCGGCCGATATCATCGATCGGGGTATTATTATGACTGGAGGCGGGGCACTGCTCAGAGGCTTAGACCAACGGCTCCGAGAAGAGACGGGCCTGCCGGTAAACATCGCCGAAGATCCCCTCACCTGTGTGGTTAGAGGAACAGGTCGAGTGTTAGAGGATACTGACTTTTATTCAAAGATATTGTTCTAGCCGAATATGATACAACTTCAGAAAACCTTCTTCTTCGACAGAAGATATCTTTCGTTCGTTGCGATTTTCATCCTCTCCTGCGCTATGATGTTGCTGGGAGAGAGACAAAAGGTGAAGGTCGCTGAGACAGTAGTAGCAGCCATATTGAGCAGTGGAGAACGGGTTTTCTCTAAGGCTATTCAAATGAGCCAGTTGTGGCGAGAAAACCGATTTCTAAGGCGACGCAACATCGATCTATCTATGGAAGTGCAGCGTCTCCGGGAAGCTGAACTGGAGAATATACGCCTGCGTCGATTACTTGACTTTAAACAGAAAAGCGGACTCTCTCTGCTTCCTGCAGAAGTGATCGGCACAGGTGGCACTCACGGGATCAACTCCATTACCATCGCCATTGGCTCCAGGGACGGGATCAAAGAGAATATGCCTGTAGTAACTGCCGAAGGCTTAGTGGGGAGAGTGATCAAGGTTTTTCTCTCCTCCTCTGTGGTTCAGCTCCTACTGGACAGAAACTGTCGGGTTAGTGCAGTTGTCCAAAACAAAGACCGTCCTTTCGGGATTGTGGAATGGGAGGGAGGGCAGAAACTCAAACTAAAAGGCATCCCCCTGAGAAGCAACATCCAATTGGGAGATGTGGTCGTTTCCTCTGGTATGGGGGGGGTTTTCCCCAAGGGATTGCAAATCGGGACGATTAACAAGATAGAAGGCCAGGAATTGGGACTTTTCAAAAAGGTGGAACTTACGCCAACCGTTCAATTCTCTCGTTTGGAAGAGGTATTCGTATTAATAAGACGATAGGTTATCCGTAGTGGAAGAGAAAACAGTGAGAACAAATAGATCACAGAGGGTCTCTGTTTTCAAGGAATATGTCAAGACAATCGTTTATGTCCTCATCTTTGCATTTATCATCAGGCAATTTGTGGTTCAAGCCTTTCGCATACCTTCTGGCTCTATGGAGGACACCCTGCTGGTTGGTGATTTCTTGCTGGTAAACAAGTTCATCTATGGGGCCAGCAGTCCAGATCGCATCCCCTTTACTTCTGTTAAAATTCCCCACTTCCGCCTGCCAGCTCTCAGAGAGCCTCGATCAGGCGATATTATTGTCTTCCGATGTCCTCGAAACCCATACAAGGATTTTATAAAACGAGTCATCGCCATCGAGGGACAGACGGTGGAAATCAAAGATAAGGTGGTCTATGTGAACGGCAAAAGAGTCCCCGATCCTCCGAAATCTAAACGGGTTGACCCTCGGATCTTTCCAGCAGGACTGAGCAATCGGGATAATTTCGGGCCGGTTAGGGTGCCTCCAGGAATGGTCTTCGTAATGGGCGACAACAGAGACAACAGCTACGACAGCCGTTATTGGGGGTGGGTGCCCAAGGAGAACATAAAAGGCAAGGCGATGATAATCTACTTTTCGTGGAATAAAGATGCTCCCCTGTGGAATATCATACATAAGATCAGGTGGAAGAGAATAGGGAATTTGATAAAATAGCCTGCTGAAGCTATAGGAAAAAGATAAGAGGATGAAAAAGAGATCCCTTGCTCGTGAATACTTAAAGCAATTTACTTTTGCCGTTCTTTTGGCGCTGGTCGTCAGACAGTTTGTAATTCAAACTTTCCGTATCTCAAATAGAATTAAAATTCGCTAAGTTTTTTCAGTATAAAAGGAGCGTTGAGAGATGAAAGTGAGAAAGGCGGTGATCCCGGCGGCCGGTCTGGGAACAAGGTTTCTGCCGGCAACAAAGGCGCTGCCCAAGGAGATGATGCCCATTGTGGACAAACCGGCCATTCAATATATCGTTGAAGAGATAGTAGCCTCAGGGATAGAGGATATCCTCATAATCACTGGCCGGGGCAAACGAGCAATCGAAGATCACTTCGACAAATCCTTTGAGTTAAATTCGGTGCTGAGAGAAAAGGAAAAAGTCGAGATTTTGAGAACCTTAGAGGAGATTGAGCGACTGGCAGATATTCACTATCTGCGCCAGAAAGAAGCCTTGGGAACTGGGCATGCGATTCTTAAAGCGAAAAATCACGTTGCCGGTGAGCCGTTCGCTGTGCTCTACGGCGATGACTTAGTAAAGGCAAATACTCCCTGCATCAGGCAACTCAGCGATCTTTACGAAAAATACAGTTCTTCTATTTTGGCCGTGGCTGAAGTACCCGAGGAGAAGATAGGTGATTACGGGATAATTAAGGCGAAAAATATAGGTGATATTTATTTAGTTGAAGACTTGGTAGAGAAACCCAAGGCCAAGAAGGCGCCCTCTAATTTAGCACTGTTGGGCAGGTTTATCTTGGAACCAGAGATATTTGACATCCTGGAGAAGACGAAACCTGCTGAAGACAACGAGCTTAGATTGACAGATGCCATTAAGACTCTGGCTAAAACCCATGTGGTCTATGCCCATAAAATCCGGGGAGAATGGTTTACTGTTGGAGATCGGTTGCCCTACTTGGTGGCAACTGTGGAGTTTGCCTTGGCACGGGAGGATGTAGGACCAAAATTTAAAGAATATCTTATTGCCCTTTCTCAGAGATGGAGAGAACAATAGGGCCTCCTCTACGGAAGCTGAAGACTGGAAACCTGGACTTGGCTGAGGTTATAAACTTAGATGGGCGCAAGTTTCCTTCCCGACTCAAATCCCTTTTGAAAAAGATCGGTGAGGCTGCAGATGAGTTTGGGGTTAATGTCTACCTGGTGGGGGGATTACCCAGAGATATTTTGCTAGGCCAACCGAATTTAGATGTTGACATCGTGGTAGAAGGCGACGGTATTGCCTTTGCAAAACAACTCAGTCGGCAGGAAAGGGGAGAGGTCAAGCCCCACAAGCAGTTTCAGACCGCAATTGTTGTCCTGCCCAAGGGATTTAAAATTGATGTGGCGACCGCCAGGACAGAGAGATACGAACAGCCTGGGGCCTTGCCTACAGTGGAAGTCAGTGGGATTAAAGATGATCTTTATCGGCGGGATTTCACCATCAACAGCATAGCCATCCAGCTTAACCGGAGATACTATGGAAAAGTGATCGATTACTTCGGTGGGCGTCAGGATCTGAAAGCAGGCATAATCCGGGTGCTTCACCAGTTGAGTTTTGTAGACGACCCGATGCGTACCATTCGGGCAGTACGGTTTGAACAGCGCTATGGTTTCAACATTGAGGAGAAGACAGAACGGCTGTTGCGAGAAGCCATTCAAGCAGGACTTCTGGATAAGGTCTCCAGCGAACGCATCGGCAAAGAGATCACCCTCATCCTGAAGGAGAAAGACCCTCTGCCAGCGGTTAAACGCCTTTCAGAATTGGGCATCTTAGGGGCTATTCACCCTCAGCTTCGAGCCAACAGACACACCGAGGTGCTTTTCTTCGAGTTAGGAAAAATCTTCTCCTCTACTACTGTGCCGCGTTACTTCCACAGGTGGGTCCTTTACCTTCTGGCTCTGCTTTACCCCCTGTCCCCAGAGGCCAGAAAACAGGTGGCAGAGCGCTTGGCTCTCTCCAAAAAGGTAAGAGATTGCGTCAGTAAGCTTGAAACCGTTGAAGAGAAGATAAGACTTCTGGAAGACCCAAGTCTGAAACCGAGTCGGGTGTATTTTTCCCTTCGGAACCTTCCGACGGAGGTGCTGCTTTTTATGGCTGCCAGGGCAAAACCCATAAGTAACCGGATCTTTCTCTATCTTGAGAAATTGGAGACTGCCAGGACAGAGATATCAGGGGAGGAGCTGAAGCAAATAGGCATACCCTCCGGCCCTATCTTCCAAAAAGTCCTGGATATGGTACTGGCGGCCAGATTGGACGGAGAGGTCGATTCAAAGCAAGAAGAGCTTAAGCTGGCAGAAGAAATCTGGAGGGAAGCAAACAGATGAACTCCCTGGCCCAGTTGTTCCTCTTTCTCCCCGGTATTCTTCTGGCCCTCACTCTCCATGAGGTAGCCCACGGATGGGTTGCTGACAGACTGGGTGACCCCACTGCCAGGTTGTCGGGGAGATTAAGCCTTAATCCTCTGGTACATCTTGATCCCCTGGGCACACTTATGCTTTTTATCGCCCATTTCGGCTGGGCAAAGCCAGTGCCGGTCAACCCTTATTACTTCAAAGATCCTAAAAGAGATATAATCTGGGTCTCTCTTGCCGGGCCAGCAGCAAATGTACTGGCCGCCGCCTTATGCGGAGCGCTCTTCAGGTGGTTTAACTCTTTAGGTTTTACAGTATTATCAACAATGGCTGTATATGCCGTCCTTATTAACCTTATCCTGGCTGTCTTCAATCTAATTCCTATTCCCCCTCTGGACGGT
>CAZQSC010000107.1:0-8335 GCA_964595705.1 uncultured bacterium
CATTAGACCTTGCCACTCGTGCTAAAGCAGCACTGAACTATTTCATCCAGAACCCGGATGCTGAGACCATTGCCAGGGAGAGTTTGAGATATCTGAGAGGAATCTTCTAAAGCGGCAATTGAGGAGAAAAAGTGATGAAAAAAGAAGTGGAGTTACATAAGGCGAAATGGCTGGTTGAGCCAGGCTGTGTTGTGTTGGTGACTTCAGGCACTATGGAGAAGCCGAACGTGATGACCTTCAGTTGGCAGACGCCGGTGCACAACGCTGATCCCTGTTTGGTGCTTCTGGTCATGAATCAGGTTAGGTATTCCTATGAGTTGATAAAACAGAACAACGAGCTTGCGATCAACATCCCTGGCGAGGAACTACTTGAGCAGGTTCATTTTGTGGGTTCAGTCAGCGGCAAAGGTATTGACAAGCTCAAAGAAAGCGGCCTGACACCTGTTGCGGCTAAGCTGATTCAACCCCCATTGATAAAGGAGTGCGCTGGGCACCTTGAATGCAAGCTTGCAGATACGATCAAGATGATGAACCATGACTTGCTCATCTGCGAGGTTCTGAGGGCGGTGGCAGAAGAGGAACTGTTTAATGGGAAATGGATCCCGGAGAGATTCCATACCCTCCACTATCTCGGTGGCAAAAGCTACGGGGTGATGGAACGGACTGTTGTCGCAGAGGATAATTTAACCGCAAAGGTCGGGAAGAAGGCGCAGAGAGCGCAAAGCATTGGAGGTGAAAGGTGACTGAGAATGAGCTGTCGAAAGTGATAATTGGGGCAGCCATCGAGGTTCATAAAACACTTGGGCCTGGACTGTTAGAATCAGCATATGAAACTTGCCTTGAGAGAGAACTAGTTATTCGAGGGTTAAAAGTTAAGCGGCAAGTAGGACTTCCTTTGGTCTACAAGGATATTAGTTGTGATATTGGGTATCGGGTTGATCTATTGGTTGAAAATAAAGTGATTATTGAGATCAAATCTGTAGAAGCTCTGAATGATGTCCACATTGCACAAGTGTTAACATATTTAAAATTGAGCCAATGCAAATTAGGACTGTTAATCAATTTCAATGTTAAGCGATTAAAGGAAGGTGTGAAGAGATTGGTCAACAATTTAGAAGAATAGAGTCTCCGCGAGCTTTGCGTCTTCTCTGGGTTCTTTGCGGTTAAATAGAGACTCACTAATTGACTAAATCATGGTAGTGGAGAAAATCATGCCTCAAATACCAGACACATTAGATCTTGCCACTCGTGCCAAAGCAGCGCTGAACTATTTCATCCAGAACCCAGATTCCGAAGCTGGGTTTCAGCCCTATTTTATCGCTAATTTAGAAGCTGATCCGCCTTATCTGGAACACAGTGAGTGGGATTTCGGCGATGTGAGCAGCCGCTTTGTAGAGGCTATCGCTTACATCCGCTTGATGGCCGGTGAGCTTTCTGGACTGGAAGTGGAAGCAGGACTAAAGGAATTTATGCTCTCTTTTCTTGATCCATCGGATGGCTTGCTCTATCGCCCCCAGTCTCCTTATGGCCCCTACCAATTGGCTTCTTCTGGGGGTAGAGCCGGGGCCTACATCTGGGATCAGGGAAGAGCCCTGTATGCCTTGCTCACCTGGTACCTGACCGAAGGGGAAGAGAAGGTACTGAAAAAAGCAGAAAGAATGATAGATGGATTAGATAAAATTGCGGTGCGCAAAGGTGATGCCTGTTATTTTCCCACCGAGGCCTACCTTGGCAACGGCAAGTGGTTAGACCACCCTTTGATGTGGGTCCCCGATGGCCAACCCATTGACCCATTGGTGAGATATTTTCAGCTGACCGGTGACCGAAAGGCGCTGGATTTAACCCGGAAGTTAGCCAGATCAGTGTTGACCCGCAAGCCCCTTACTTTTGGTCCAGATGGAGAGATGTTGCGGGATGCCCACAATACCCATTTTCACTCCCGCACCGCTGCGTTGGTGGGACTGCTGCGCCTGGGAATAGCCACCGGGGATGAAGCCTTGATAGATTTTGTGGAAAAGGCCTACAAGTGGGCCCGGGCTCAGGGCTCGAGTTTCGGCTGGATGCCCGAACAGCTTCGCACCCCCAAATGGAGCGAAACCTGCTCCATCACAGATATGATTAACTTAGCCGTGCTGCTGGCTGAAATCGGAAAGAGCGAGTACTGGGAAGATGTGGAAAGATTCACCCGCAACTGCTTAGTGGAAAGTCAGATTCTCTCTCAGGAGATGCTACCCCGGCCCTGGAGAAAGGTGCCGGAGAAGGTCCCAGGCTCTCGTTCCTACGACCGGGTGGCTGAACGGGTTATGGGGGGATTTGTAGGCTCAGTTTTCCCCAACGATCGCTATTTCCAGGCAGACTGGCACGACGGCTTTGGCATCAGTGGGTGCTGTAGCCCCAGCGGGACCAAAGGGCTGTATTTGGCCTGGAGCCACATTGTCACCCACCACCCGGACGGTATTTACATCAATCTAATGCTCAATGCCAACACACCCTGGGTGGAAGTGCACTCTTTTCTTCCCTACCAAGGACGGATCAACATCCAGATCAAAAAAGCCTCAAAGATGTATGTGCGAGTGCCGTCCTGGGCGCCCAAAAAGGCCGTTGAGGTCAAACGAAACGGAAGGCGTCAAGATGTGATTTTTCAGGGTGTTTACCTTGTGCAACAAGGTCTGAAGCGAGGTGACAAGATAGAAGTAACTTATCCTGTGAGAAGTCATAAACTAACTGAAAAAGTCGCTGGAGAGGAGTACTTTTTGCAGTGGCGAGGCTACACCCTGGTAGGTATCGAGCCCCCTGGAAAGCGTATGCCGCTTTATCAACGGGAGGAAATGGATCAAACCAAGGTTCCTTTGAGGCCGAATGGTTCCCCCGAGCCAGCCAGTGAGAACTTCCACCTCTGGTAGAAGTAAATAAAGTAACACCTTAACTTTTCTTAATTTGGGAGGAGGTTTGCTCGTGGAACGTGAGACGTGAAGCGTGAAGGGCTAAGAAAAAGGAGGATGTATTCGGAGAAGGAGGTGGAATCCGTCCGGGAGAATATCATAGGAGATTCCTTACGGAAGCTGGAAATCCGTCGCCTGCGGTGTTTGTTCCCCTGTCGGGCAACATAGTGCAAAACGTCCACTCCTCTTAGTTCTGGATCACACTCCACTCTTCACGCATCACGTTTTACTTGCAACATATTTTGAGACTCAGGTGGATGATAACTGTAAAATCGCATAATATCCAAAAGATTGGAGATTACTATGGCGAGATTTGAGAGCAAAAACGGCTGTTGGTATTACGATGGTAAACCATTCTTTATTTCCACTGGCTGGGCTACTTTCTTTCGGTTCAAAGACAAGGGTGATCGAGAGTGCCTCCAGCAAGCCAAGGAAGTTGGGATGACCTGCATCGACAACTGGGTGCGGGGAGAGTGGCTCTGGGATGGCGAAAAATGGAATTTCGACCTCTGGGACCAGTACACAGATGCCATCGCCAAACTGGGCTTGAAGACGGTGTTGACTATTGATTTTTCAGCTAGTCGCTTTCCCAGAGAGTTCGTCCTGAAGCACGGATGGCGAGTCTGTACCGAAGAGGGTGAAGAATTTCTCCTCGATTATGAAGGACTTTACAAAGAGACCGATTTAGAGCTCAATGACCCCCGCCTCCGGGAGGTTCACGGAGGCCAGATCATCGGCGATCCCTATGTGTTTCAGAATCAGCCCATCCACGATCCATCGTTTATGAGGGTCCTGGAGGAATTCATCACTGTGGTGGTGAACCACTTCAAAAACCTGCCGCATCTGCTTCATTGGAACCTGATGGGTGAAATCTGGGGTTACAAGCCGTACTATAAGAAGCATGTGGGTATGATGGAGACCGGATACGACGAGTTCAATCGCAAGGTGTTCAGAGAGTGGCTTGAGAAGGAACACACCCTGGCCGGGCTTGCTCACCGTTGGGGTGCTGAGCCTGCCTACAGGGATTGGGCTGAGGTGGAGCCGCCGATCCGATACAAGCCCAATCAGGATTTCAAGGGCAGAACTTTGAACAACTGGAACGCCGCCTGGTGGGACTGGCACTGCTTTAAGCTGGAGAGCATGACCCGCTTTGTGCGCACGGTGGCCGGCTGGATCAAGGCGCTTGACGACCGTCCTATCATCGACGAGTTTAATGTGGGATTGGCTGGCTACTACGATGGCTGGAACAAGGAGGCACGCTGGAACTATCTCACTGGCCCAGAGGCAGTGGATCACCTGGGGGTACAGCAGTTCGAGGAGACGCCTGAGCGAAATATGTTCTACCTGGCCTGTTCTCGAGGCGCCTCGTCTCCCCCACATCAGCTCAATGAAATTGCCGGCGATCCCCTCGGCTACTTTATGTTCTGCCGCGATGATCGTTCCCCGATGTCGGAGAATCCTGTGAAATATGTCCGCCGTACCTTCTGGACAGCTCAGGCTATGGGGGCTATAGGGGTGAATGTATGGGATCTGAAAGGGGAAGGACTTTCGATCATCAACGAAGATGGGACCAAGAAACCCACCTGGTATGAGTACAAGGCCATCAACCAGGCAGTTGCTCAGATTGGTGGGCGGCTGTCAGGTTCCGCTCCCTTCCCTCTCAAGATCGGGATTCTCATCTTGGACGAGACCTCCTTGCGGCTGCCGTCTCGGCAATCGAAGCTGGCGATGAAGATTTTGAAGGCTCTGCTGGATGGGCATTATATGTGCGAGTCGGCTATTTTGACCGAAAAAGAGTTGGCCGATGGAAAGGCAGGTGACTATGCCGTGATCTTTGCCCCGTGTATCCCGTACATATCATGGAAGAATGGCAACCGGCTCAGAGACTATGTGAAGGCAGGTGGCACCCTAGTTCTTGGCCCGGGGGCTGGTCAATACGACCAGTTGGGCAAGGCGTACGGTTGCATGATCGAGCCTTTGGCCGAAGCGGCTGGTGTGGAGGCATCTTCTCTGGCCATTCCCGAATTCGGCACCCACGATATGTGTTGGCAGAGGGATTTTGGAATCGTAAAAGCCGGGGCAAATGTGCGAGGTGATTATCTTGAAAGATTGACCCTCAAGACAGACGATGTGGAGGTGCTGGCCGAATACGGTTGGCAGGCTAAGCTGCCGGTTGTTACCCGCCACTGCTTTGGCCGAGGACAGTGTATCTATCTCGGTGTTCAACTTGGCACCGACGAGAACATCTTCAGCGCCTTTGTGCTGAGCGTGCCCAGAGAAGCCGGCCTTGATCCTTTGGTGTATGTGACCTCGAGCGAAGGGAAACGAGTTGACGGCCAGGTCTATGCCGGGATGCGCCGCCGGGATGATGGCTACCTGCTGATCCTGGTCGAAGCAGACGATAGGGAGCACGATTTGAAGATTCAGTTCAATGCCGCTCGGTTGGAATTCGCCCCGGGAGAAACCTGGAGGGTCAGGAATTGCTTGGAGGCTGAAGGGACGGAGATCTCTGAAGCTACAGGTTGGTTCTTCAACACAGCCCTGGGGATTGCGGCTGTGAAGATATTTGATATTGTTCGGGGGTAATGTTTATCCTTAAATATCACGTGGGAGGACTCTCCAGAGTCCGATTCTATCGGTGTATTAAGTTTGAAGGAACAGGAAAAAATAAGGCTGACAGACAATCTGGCGGTAGCTAAGGGTAGAAAAAGAGTTCCAAATTGTTAGATAACGTCGAGTTTTTGGAACACTACTGTAAATGAAAGGATAAATAGGCCATGCGAATTACCTACGATCTTTCCACTCTGGACTGGCAATTGGCTGGTTGGTTTCCATATCTGTGGCAATATCAGCTCGAGCACCAACAGCTCGGTGCGCTGGCTGAGGAACGCGATGTACAAACAATCTGCCCTGCCAAAGTGCCTGGCTCTGTGCAGTATGCCTTGCGTGCTGCCGGTATTTTGCCTGACTGGAATGTTGGTTTGCAGGCGCGTGAATGCGAATGGGTTGAAAACCGGCACTGGATGTATGAGACAGTACTGCCTGATGATTGGTTTGTGCCGGGCAAGGTGTATCGCCTGAATTGTCAGGGGCTCGACTACAGCGGCCGCGTTTACCTCAACGGTAAATTAGTCGGTGACTTTTGCGGTACCCATATTCCGCATATATTTGATCTCACTCCACACGTGGTTGAGACGCACAATGTTCTGCGTATCGTGTTCGATTTGCCACCACGTTGGCTGGGACAGTTTGGCTATACCTCGCGTATGACCGAGTGGAAGGAGCGTTTCAATTACTCATGGGATTGGCAGCCTCGCTTGGTACAAATCGGGATTTGGGATACCATTACCCTGGAAGTTAGCGATGGCCAGGAGATTGTCGAGTTCCGCTGCACAACTGATGCCGATGCCGAGGGCATGGGATTGCTTAAGGCTTGGGGTAGGGTAGTGGCTGGAAGCGATGCCACGGTACAGATCGAGCTGGTGCAAGGCGAAACGGTTGTGGCTACAGAGCGCCTCCCCGTGGCGCAGTTCAACGCCACGGGCCTCACATGGCGAGGCCTACAGGTTGAGCTTTGGTGGCCCAACTTGGTTGGCGCGCAACCACTATACACTGTCAGGTGTACGCTGCTGGATGGCTCTGGCGTGACCCTTGACACGGCCATACGCCGTGTCGGCTTCCGCCACGTGGCCTGGCAACCGTGCGAGGGAGCGCCCGAAAATGCTGATCCCTGGCTCTGTGTGGTGAACGGCCGTCCGGTTTTCCTACAGGGAGTCAACTTTCCGCCCATGCTGCCCAACTTTGCCGATGTGACCGAGGCCGATTATCGCAAGCGGCTGCAACTGTACCACGACCTGGGCATGAACGTACTGCGTATCAACGCGTGCGGCTTCCTTGAGAAGGAGGTTTTTTACGACATCTGCGATGAGTTAGGGCTGTTTGTCTGGCAGGAGTTCCCGCTGTGCTCGTCTGGCGTCGATAATATCCCGCCTGCTGACGAACGGTCCGTGCAGTCGGTAACTGCGATCGCCCGTTCGTACATTGTCCGCCGACAGCACCACGTCTCGCTGCTCCTCTGGAGTGGCGGCAACGAGCTGAGTGATTTGCAGATGCGTCCACTGGATACCGGCCATCCCTTGCTCAATGCGTTGCAAAAGGTTGTCGCGGCCGAGGATCCGGGCCGGCGCTTCATCCCAGCCTCCCCCAGCGGTCCGCGTTACAGCGCCAATGCCCAAGAGTTTGGTCTGGGTTTGCACTGGGATGTTCACGGCCCCTGGAAGGCGGACGGCAGTTTGGAGGCTTGGGCCGAGTATTTTCGTGCCGACGATGCGCTTTTCCGCTCTGAGGTCGGTGCACCCGGTGCCGCGCCGGCCGATCTGATTCGCGCCTATGCCGGCAGTTGTGAACTGTTGCCAATCACTGCCCAGAATCCGCTGTGGTGCAACCCAGTTGCTTGGTGGCTGGAGGAAAAGCAGTTTGCTGCCGAACACGGCCGGCCGCCGGCGAGCGTCGAGGAGTACGTGGCCTGGAGTCAGGAGCGCCAGGCACAGGCCTTAACGATCGCCGTCGAGGCCTGTAAGGCGCGCTTCCCAGCCTGCGGCGGTGTCATCTTGTGGTGTGGGCACGATTGCTTCCCCTGCCCAACTAACACTTCCATCGTGGACTTCCACGGCAAACCGAAGCCGGCGGCGTTGGCTCTGGCGGAGATCTACCGTGCTTCGCCCGGCAGCTCGCTGTGTGTCGGTCGACCTTGAAAATAGTCACTCACCTGATTACCATGAAAAAATAAAGGAGTAGCGATGGCAAAGTTTGAGAGTCGGAACGGTTGTTGGTACTACGATGATAAACCGTTTTTCGTCTCTAGTCCCAGGGCGACCTGCCGCTGGTACCTGGACCACAACGACTTGAGTGTATTGGACGAGGCCAAGAAACTCGGCTTCACCGCTGTGCCGCTCAGGTGCCAGGCCATCAACCTGTGGGATGGCGAAAGATGGAACTACGAAAAATGGGAGGCCTATATCGCAAGGCTTCAAGAACTAGGCCTCAAGACAGATGTAATGGTAGATGTTGGAGCCAGCAGCATGCCTAAACAATGGGCAATAGACTATGGTTGGAAGGTAGTTACCGAAGAGGGAGAGACGATCTCTCTGGGGGAAGCCCGTCTTGAGGATACCATAGACTGGAATTACAATGACCCTCGTTTAGACCAGGTGAAAGAGGGAAGTTTGGTGAGCGACAGCTATGTGCTGGAGAACATGCCAGTGTTGGAACCCTCCTTTCTATCCAGGGTGGAAGAGTATGTGAAGCAATTGATCCTTCACTTCAAGGATTTAGACGAGCTTATCTACTACATCATTTTTGGCGAGCGTTGGGCGTTTAAGCCCTATTACAAG
>CAZQSC010000108.1:0-3403 GCA_964595705.1 uncultured bacterium
CATCAGTTGTCCTCCTGTTTCTGGTAGGGATTCTGCTCTGCATATCTACCCGCTTTCAATATCTCCCTGGTGACCTTCTTGTAGTCCTCAACCTTCGGTTGGTCAAAGGGGTTAACCTCGTATAAGGCTCCCAAATACATCATCTCCATCATCTTCCACTGAAGCCATTGCCCTACTGTATATTCGCTCTTTTCAGGAAAGAGGGTCACTGTGCTGGGCCTTCTGTTCTCTACATAGGCTGCCACTGTGCCACCGAAGATAGCCTCCATAACCTCTGAGAAACTTTTGCCCCTCAGGTTCTCAACTAAGGTGTCCACTTCGGGGCGGTCAGGAATTTTTAGGCTTTGTTTGCTCTCAGCTAACACCTTAATAAAATTGGTATATTTATCATTTGGCCCGGCAAGAAACAACTGGGCCAGCGAGTGGAGGTCTACAGAGCCAACTGCCACCATAGGGGTGATCCCCAGGTTCGCCCTCTGCCCTGTCAGTTTCTGTTCTTTTCCAATGCTTTCCCCCATAAGTTGCCTGTACCAATGCCCTAAGGATTTCAAGTCCCAGGAAAAGATAAAATTGACATTAATGCGTTTTCCCTTTTGGGTCTCCTGGATGTATTGGATCAAAGCGCTCAAAGCGGCAGGATTTTGGCTGATTTCTTCCTTTAGACACATCTGTCGCATAATCTTAGCTCCTTCACAGAGCTCATCTACATCAAGGCCCAGCATAGTCAGGGGAAAAAGTCCCACCGGGGAGAAGACCGAATATCTGCCTCCCACTTGGTGAGGGATCTCTAATCTGTCGAATCTGCCCTCTGCCAGTTTCCAAAGCTTAGAATCCTTATCTGTAGTAATTACAATATAATCAGCGTAATCTTTCGGACAATACCTCCTTAAGACTTCCAGAAATAGTTCGAAATTAGCCACTGTCTCGGTAGTGGTTCCGGATTTAGTTACCACGTTGAGCAGTACTCTCTTCCCTTTGTCAAGAGTCTGTTCCACCACGCTAAGCAGGGCTGTAATGTAGTCATTGTCCACCGTGTCGGCAAAGAGGATCTTGGGAGTAGAACCAGGCAATTGGTTGTATAATTTACCCAGCAGAGCGTCCTTTACTGCCATTGTCCCTAGATTGGAGCCCCCGATGCCGACCACGACGAGATACTCTATCCCTCGTCCTATTTTGTCACGAGCCAGGTGCTTCACTTCTTCTCTCATCTCTTCGTCAAAGGGGAGATTTACAGAAGCTCGCTCATCGATGTAAGCTAACCGAGTGCCGGCTCTGGCGGCTGTCTGCTGCATCATAGATACATAGGGGCTTAACTTTTTTGCCTCTTGTTCCAGTTCTTCCTCACTGATACCGTGTTCAGGGCCTATTAGTTTTGCCATGGCTCCTTCATAAAAGAAGTTCAACTTCTTCATCCTAATTCTCTCCGAGTAAAGTTCGAAGCTCCAATCGTCATTATACCAAACGCATGCGAAAACTGGGAGAAAGTATCACCGCCACACCTTAGCTAATTGTCCGACTCGGCGTGAAACGTAATGCGTAAAACGTGATCAGAGTCCAACATCAGAATCATTTTCACGTTTTACGCTTCACGTGTCCTCGCAGGGATACCTATTGGCCTAGCAGACTTTGTTCATCTCCCAGATTTCAAGTGCACTTGGTATATCAGAACAGGGTGTAAATCATACTGCCGATTACTCCTACCACTACCAGTATCTCAATCCACCTGCTTTTATCCTGCAAGGTAGCTCTCTGGGAGAAGATGTCATTTTTCAATGCCTTTTCTCCGCCGGCCGGCACCAAGTCTTCTCGCTGAATCTGCATCCATTTAGACCAGACAACAGCCGGACTTTGGGCTTCACTCAAGAAGAAAAAACAGTCCAGCCGCATCCGCCTCCTGATCGATTTTTTTTTGAATATAGAACCCTTGGGGTGCCAGTATTCGAACTTCAGGTCAGCGATACGATAAGAGAGAGTATACTTGTGGGATAAAGGGACAGTCGGGTTGATTTCTTCCGAAGTCCGCACTGCATAACAACCCTTCTCAAGTAGCATCTTGGTCAGACAATTCTCCACTAGCCAATTCGCCTTGTTTTCGCTGAGTGCCTTCAGCCTGACGCCCACCTGGGGAGGCAGAGGGATGGTAGCAAAACAGGCGGGTAGAGAATCGGCCATTGCCTCTCTGACCAATTCCAGCTCGCTGGGGTAAGCTGTTGGTGTCCTCTCTAAAGCCCCTGCCTGAAAGGGAAGCAAGAGAAAAGAAAAAAGAAAAAAGAGCTTTGTTTTGTCCATCGAGATAACTCCAGGTTATCAAGATATAATGATTGGGGAAAAGCTCAGGGCAGTGACAGCTTTTAAAATATCAGAAAAGCGCGGGACTGTCAAGGAGAAACTGCGACCCCTTTGATCTTTGGGTTTTTCCCTTGACAAATGAGCAAGTTTCTATTAAGATTATAGCTGTTAACCGAAAGGGCTACTATGCGTAAGATCCATTGTTTGTTTTTGCTTGTGATCTGTCTTTTTACAGCGAGGATGGGCTGGGCAGAGCTCACTCTCAGCGCAAGGATCGAAGCCGAGCTAAAGGCTGGCAAGATAGACCACCAGACTGCACTTTTGTACAAGGCCTATTCGCTGTTTGAGCCTTCCAGGCTTCCCCTTGAGTATCGAAAGAAGGTTGAACTGAGAAAGTCGGGAACTCCCATAATAGTTGAGCTGAAGGCAGGGTGGGACAGGTTGGACGAATCTGCCCAGCGTCTGCTGGCCTCTTATCTGGCGCGTCCCAGCCCCAACTTTCACTGTCTCAGTCCCGGAGGAAAGTTCCGGATTCACTACGATCTCTCCGGGAAAAACGCCGTTGAGGAAACAGACAATAATCACAACGGTATACCCGACTACATCGATCAGGTTGCCACCATCTTTGACAGTTGCTTTGTCTTGGAGGTGGAGACTCTGGGCTACCAAGCTCCACCTTCCGATGGCTCTGAGGGGGGAGGTTCGGAGTACGATGTCTATGTAATTGACCTCTCTGACAAGCGTGTCTATGGATATACCTATCCGGACAAGCAACTGCCATCTGGTTTCGGATGTACCAGTTACATCGAAATTGACAACAACTACACAGACTCCGTCTATCAGGCAACCCAAGGCATAGATGCCCTGCGGGTGACCGCTGCCCACGAGTTCTTCCATTCTGTGCAGTTCTCTTACTACGCCGGAGAAGATGCTAATTGGTGGAGGGAGGTGTGCTCTACCTGGATGGAGGATGTGGTCTATGACTATGTGAATGATTATTACAACTATCTCTCTTATTTCTTTGAGCGTCCTGGGACTTCTCTGGACACAGTAGACGGCAAGTATGAATATGGGGCTTCAGTATTTGCCCATTATTTAGCCAAGCGCTTCGGCA
>CAZQSC010000108.1:3413-8330 GCA_964595705.1 uncultured bacterium
TCTTTGTGCGTCCTGTGACTTCCCCGGCCCCTGGGGACGGCTGTGATCCGCCACATCTGGGAGAGAATAGGCCAGAAGGGCAGGGCCAGCCTCTCGGTGTTCGATGAGGTAATTCCCGGAGGGATGGCAGCGGCGATGAAGGAGTTCTCCCTTTGGAATTACTATACCGGCCGTAGGGCAGATACCCTGCGGTACTACCCGGAAGGGGCTTACTATCCTGAAGTTAGGTTTAAAGCAACTCATCAGCAATATCCGGCTCAAGGTTCGGGCAGTACAGGCCATTTGGCAGCAAGTTATGTGAGCTTCAAGCCTCAAAAAGAAGCAGTGGGTGGTTTGAGAATAGACCCGCACGGATCCAGAGGCAACTGGAGCTTCCAAGTAGTCTGTTTTCCATCGGAAGAGAGTCCGGCAACCAGCACCGATGTGCCTGGTTGGAGCAGATACCAGCAGATTGTCCTTATCCTGACTGAAACCTCGTTTAAAGGTGGACCTTTCAGTTACTCTTACTGGGCCCAGTTTGATCCTGATCTGATTGGCGAGGAACCTGTGGCGGCGGTGCTGAGACAGAATTGGCCGAATCCTTTTGACATAAGAAAAACTTCCAAGACGACCATCCCCTTCGATCTGGCAAGTCCAGCCGATGTGATCCTGTCGATCTATTCTGTCAATGGCCAATTAGTGAAGCGGGAAGAGCTGGGATGGTTGTCGCCGAATTCCTACGGCAACCTCTCCTGGGATGGCAAGGACCAGCAAGGCCGGCCGGTGGCCTCTGGAATATACTTCTACCAGATAAAAGCTAATAACTTCACCGATACCAAAAAGATGCTTTTAATCAAATAGGAATGTCTCTCTTCACACCATATCCTGGGCTTAACTCACTGCTTCCGACCTTTTTCTCAGAGTTTACCCAGACCGCAAGTTTTCAAGAAGTCCAGCGAAAGGTTGCGAAAGGGGAACGCGTTATCCTTTTGCATCGCCTTAGAGGTTCTCTCTCTGCCTTCTTACTTGTCTGGCTTCACCAGCAGACCGACCGAGCTATCTTAGCGGTAGCTGCTGATGAGGATCAGGCCCTCAGGTTGAGGGATGACATAGAGAGCTTGATTGGGGAGAAAAAGGCCAATTATTTCCCCGCTCCTCGATCGGCTGCTTCAGTCTCAAGCCAACCTGCCAGCCTGCGGATAGAGTGCTTGGGCAACCTGTTAGAGGAGGATTCCCCTATCGTGGTAACCACGCCAGAGGCTCTGGCCCTCCCTGTCATTCCCCCTGAACTTCTTCAGCTCTCGACCGAAGAGCTGAAAGTGGGGCAGACCAGAGATCTTTCCAACCTGGTCGAAGAGCTGGTGGAACGAGGATTCGAACGGCTCCCTATGGTGGAAGAACCGGGACAGATAAGCATTCGGGGTGGTATCCTGGATATCTTCCCCCTTGCCTCAGAGAGACCTTACCGAATCGAGTTCTTCGGCAACACCATCGAATCTATCCGCCAGTTTGATGTGCATTCCCAACGCTCAGTCAAGCAACTGCAGAAGATGAGGGTCCTCCCCTACCAGGAGATCATCCTCCACAAGGAACTGGTGGAAGAGTACTTAGGGAGAATAGAGCAGGTAGAAAAACAGAGTGGTATTCATTTGAGAAGGCTGAAACAGAATGTCCAACAGAGGGTTTTCTCTCCGGGAATGGAACAATGCCTCCCTTTGTTCTACGACCAGTCGACCCTGCTGGACTATTTTGACTCTGACGTCTTGGTTTTCTTAAGCGACCGGGATGATCTGGAGGCAGCGTGCGAAGAGCTAAAGAACTGCTATGTCCGCCAGTTCCGAGAAGAACAGCGGCGAGGCAGATTCGCCCTCCCTCCTGACAGACTCACAGAGATGCTGGAGCGCCTGGAGGAGGGGCTCACTGCTTTCCAGCGTCTGGAGGGCGTTCCTTTCCACAGCCAGGCTGTCGATGCTGTCGGGTTCCAGGCCACAATAAGCCGCCAATTCCAGGGAGATGTGAAGCTGCTGGCAAAAGAACTCTCTGAGCTTTGGCGACAGAAATATCGGGTTTACATCCTCTGCGAAAACCAGGGGATAGCCCAGCGTCTGCAGGAGCTGTTGGAGCCCTATGGAGGGCCAGTCAACATCGGGGTTGGCAGTCTTCACCAGGGATTTATCTTTCCCCAGGCTAAGGTTGCCCTTGTTAACGACCACGAGATCTTCAGCCGCTACAAACGGCGCTACCATCACCGTAAGTTCAAGGGTGGCTTCTCCATCCCTGATCTCAAGGTCCTACACAAGGGAGATATTGTTGTTCACGAAGACCACGGGATTGGAAAATACGAAGGCATCTGCACCATAACCACTGGGGGAAAACAGAGGGATTGTCTCCAGCTCTGCTACCGGGATGGGGACCTGCTCTATGTTCCTGTTGAGGATCTACACCGGGTCAAAAAGTACTCCGGTCAGGAAGGGGTTGCCCCGGTGTTAAGCAAGTTAGGGGGAGATGCCTGGGAGAAGGTAAAGGCCCGAGCCAAGAAGGGAATTTTGCGGATGGCCAGGGAACTGCTCCAACTTTATGCCGAACGCAAGGCGAAGCCGGGGGTGGCCTTCTCTCCCGACACAGAGTGGCAGCAGCAACTGGAGGGTTCTTTCCCCTACGAGGAGACTCCAGACCAGTTAAAGGCGGTGGAGGAGATAAAGAAGGATTTGGAGAAACCGGCGGCTATGGACAGGCTGGTCTGCGGAGATGTTGGCTACGGCAAGACAGAAGTGGCGGTAAGGGCGGCTTTTAAAGTGATCAACGACGGCAAGCAGGTGGCCGTGCTGGTTCCCACCACCATCCTGGCCCAGCAGCACTACAGCACCTTCACTGAGAGGCTGATCCCGTTTCCGGTGAGGATTGAGGTTTTAAGTCGGTTTCGGACAAAAAAGCAGCAGAGAGAGATTATCCAGATGCTGAAGGCCGGCAGGGTGGACATTGTCATCGGGACTCACCGGCTGCTTTCTGCTGATGTGGAGTTCAAAGACCTGGGCCTGGTGATAATTGACGAAGAACACAGATTTGGCGTCCGCCACAAGGAGAGGCTCAAGCAGCTCCGTCGTCTGGTGGATGTGCTTACTCTGACCGCCACGCCTATTCCTCGAACTCTGCATATGTCCCTGATGGGCGCCCGGGACATATCGGTGATCAACACCCCTCCCAAGCACCGATTGCCCATTCAGACAGAAATCTTGCCTTTCGACAAGGATCGAATTGCCGAGGCCATCTTAAGAGAGGTGGACCGTGGGGGCCAGGTTTACTTCGTCCACAATCGGGTTCAATCGATCGATTCCCTTGCCTTGTTTTTAGAGCGACTTCTACCCCAGGTGAGATTTGCCGTAGCCCACGGTCAGATGCCACCTAATCACTTGGAAAAGGTAATGCTCGATTTCCTGAACCGAGAATACGATTGTCTGGTCTCTACAATGATCATTGAAGCCGGGCTGGACATTCCTAATGTGAACACTCTGATCGTCAATCGTGCCGATCGATTCGGTCTGGCACAGCTTTACCAACTGCGGGGCAGAGTGGGCAGGTCCGACCGTCAGGCCTACGCCTACCTGTTGATTCCACCATATACTTCTCTTTCCCCCGAAGCCAGAAGGAGATTGAGGGCTATTGAAGAGTTCACTGAACTTGGCTCAGGACTCAAACTGGCACTGCGGGATATGGAAATCCGAGGGGCCGGGAATATTCTGGGGCCGGAGCAACACGGATTCCTCTATGCTGTGGGGTTTGATATGTATTGCCAACTGCTGGAGGAGACCATTCGGGAGTTGAAAGGAGAAAAGGTAGAAAAGCCTATTGAGCCAAAGGTAGAAATCAGGGCCAACGCTTTTATTCCCGACACCTATATTCCGGAGCCAGCCCAGAAGGTGGCAGTATATCAAAGACTGGCCGAGGCTCAAAAGACGTTGGATGTGTTGGATATATCCGAGGAACTCCGGGACAGATACGGCCCGCCACCCCCTGAAACCATCTCTCTGCTGGAGATAGTACAGATAAAAATCCTGGCCAGAGAGCTGCAGGCGGCCTCTGTCTCCATAGATGACCACTGTCTCTCTGTGGTTTTCCCCTCCGAAAGGAAGTTCTCCAGGAAGGATATCCGTTCACTGGTGGAGAAGCTCCCGGGGAAGATAGAATTCTCCTTCGACAGGAAGCTGGCCCTCAGAGTGAAATTGCAAGGCCACAGTGAGCAACAGAGGCTCAGCTTTGCCCACCAGAGTCTGCAGAAGATGCTCTGATAAGGCAGAGGGGGTGAGAGGGAGAAAAAGACCTCCCACTTCTCACTTTCTTCTGTAGTAGGGTTTTCCAGAGCCCGACCCTATCGGCTTGCGCTTTCCGTCAGCGGCGGGCTGAACCAAAGCCTTCCGGTGATGCCAGCGAAGCTTATCGCCTTTATAATTCGAACCTGCCTCTGCCCTACGCCTACGGAAAGCGCGCTTCTTTTGGTTACTTTTCTGACAAAGAAAAGTAACAGATAATTCACTAAAAACAAGGAATTTGTGTCCCCTATGTCTCCAATCGTAATGATTTTTGTGAAAGTTCAGTTATGTTAGGGAAACTACCCCAAGGGTTACTGGCAGAATTGCTCCAGAGGTACTGCCAGCCTGATTCCAGAGTGATAGTCGGCCCCAAGGTGGGTGAAGATGCCACGGTTATCGATTTTGGGGAGACCCTGCTGGTGGTCAAAACCGATCCTATCACCTTTGTGACTGAGGATATCGGTTGGTATGTGATAAATGTGAATGCCAACGACATTGCCACTATGGGAGCGGTTCCCAGGTGGTTTCTGGCGACAGTGTTTTTGCCGCCGGAGGGCTCTCCGGACCTGGCTGAGGAGATATTCTCCTCCATCCACCGGGCGGCTTCGGCCTTGGGGGTCTCCCTTTGTGG